>DATDHP010000341.1:0-4539 GCA_036521515.1 Vicinamibacterales bacterium | reverse complement strand
TGGCTGCTGACACCGTGGCTGACGAGCCGCACGGCGCGCAGCAACGAGATCGCGGTGTTCATCGGTCTGATCTTCTGGAGCTTCGTGTGGGGTGTCTGGGGCACGCTGCTGGCGGTGCCGATGCTCGTCGCGGTGAAGGCGTGCTGCGATCGGATCGAGGACCTGACGCCGGTCGGCGAGCTGCTGGGAGAATAGAAATTTCCTCGTTGGGCCGCTTCAGCCGGCCCGCCCGGTTGAGAGGAATCGATCGAGATTCGTTCGGCCGCGGGACAAGAGCAGCGGCTTCCACAGATCTCCCACTTTCTGGATCCGCGGGCGCACGTTGTCGAGCCGGAAGTCCTCGATCTCGACACCGTCCCCCACTTCCCCCCACGTCACCGGCGTCGATACCGTGGCCAGAGGCGTCGGACGCACCGAGTAAATGCTGGCGAGCGTCCGGCCCCACGCATTCTGGTTGTAGTCGACGAGCACGCGGCCTTTGGGCCGCTTCGCGACACGATACTCGGAGGTCAGCAGCCGGGGATTCCGGGACGCCAGCAGCACTGCGAGCGTCTTCGCGAACGTCGACACCTGCTTCTGCACAGGTCCCCTCAGGATCGGCACGTAGACGTGGAGTCCCTTGGAACCGCTCGTCTTGACGAGCGGCTTCATGGTGAGCGACTCGAGCGCGTCGTGCACGACGAGCGCCGCTTCCCGCACCTGCGCGAACGTGGCCTCCCCCGGATCGAGGTCGAAGTGCAGGTAGTCGGGCCGATCCACATCGTCGCACGTGGCGTACCACTGGTTCAGGTCGATGCACCCGAGGTTGATGACCCACAGGAGCGACGGGAGGTCGTCGATGACGGGAAAGTCGATCACGCCACGCGAACCGTGATCGATGGCGCACGTCCGGAGCCACGCCGGCCGGGGTTCGGGAGCCCGCTTCATGAAAAAGAACGGCCCGGCGGCGCCATGGGGGTACCGCTTCATGACCATCGCGCGGTCGCGGATGTGAGGGAGCAGCACGAGTGCGACGTCCGCGTAGTACTGAATGAGGCCGCCCTTGGTGATGCCGAGCTCGGGCCAGAACGGCTTGCGGAGGTTCGTGAGCCGGACCTCCCGCCCGGCGACGGTCAGGATCGCGTTGTCTACGTCCCGGGGAATACTGACTCGCGGCGTTGCAGGCATGGTCTACCGAAGAGAGAGCCACAACGAGCACAACGACGTTTTTGCCACAAAGGCTGTCACCTGCGGGCACGAAGAGCACGAAGAAAACCTGAAAGACCCCCCTTTGTGACACTAACGCGCTGAAGTTTGTTTTTTTAGCAAAGAAGCGCGTTAGTGTCACTAGCCAGCACAGGTTCTTGAACACAGCGCGGCGAACAGTCCTCTTTGGTTGCGGCCTCCGGCCGCGCTGTGTTCCTTGTGCCCGCGAGAGGCACCCTTTGTGGCTAGACCGTTTCCTTGTGCCCCTTGTGGCGCCGGATCGGAGGGAGTCTTGGTGGCCGCTCGCCGTGACGCAGCGCGCCGGCGAGCGGCGCGTACTCCAGCTCGACCCCGTCGGTGACGTGACGGAGCATCAGGCCGCCGCGGCTCATGTCACCGCGCCCCACGAAGGCTGGCGGAAACATCAGGCGGTCGCCGAAAATCGGCAGCAACAGATCGGTGTACTTCCCGGACGCGATGCTGCCGAGGAGCACAACCTCGCAGTCCGGCCCGACGGCCGCGTGCAGCGCGCGGGCACCACGCGCGAGGGGGGCGCTGTACAAGCTGTTGCTCGAGTCGATGTCCACTCCGGCGAACGCCCGGAAGGACTCCAGCGTGACTGGCGTGTCGGCGGCACGAAGACCAGCATTCGGTGTGATGACGAGCACGCCGCCGGCAGCCACCGGATCCCCGGGATCCGGCGGCCGCGCGAATCGCCGCGCGTACGCAAGCTTGCCGCGAAAGTACAACCCGCTCACGAAACTGAACACATCGCCAAGCGACGCGCCGGACGACTCGCGCAACTGACGGGCCAGCGCGAACTCCGCGTTCGGCGACATCACCATGCGGGCTCGGATGCCGCCGCAGTTCGCCGGGGAGAGGAGGAAAACGCGCTCCATCAGAAAAGCTGCCCGACCGCGCCGATCAACCAGCTCAGGACAAGGAATGGGATCGCGGCAACGAGCACCAGCAGCACGATCATCATCGACACGAACAGCCAGTCACCCGTGCTCGCCCTGTGCTCTTCGAGCGCATGCCGCTCCAGAAGGGCCATGTTCATGTCATTCGCCTTCCACGCGAAGTCGAAGAGGTCGCCCGCGACCGGCACGAGACCCAGCACGGAGTCAATCGCCACGTTGAAGATCATCCGGAGCTGAACGACCTTCGGGATTCCAAGCTCCTGCGCCTGCCAGAGGATGCCGATGGTGAAGAGTGGTGAGATCAGATCGCCAAGGGCCGGCACCAGCCCCAGGATGGGGTCGAGCCCGATCCGCCAGGAGGTTCCGGGAACGAGAAAAGCCGAGTCGAGGAGCTGCGCGACCTTGCGAAGCGCGTCGAGGCGATTCGCCTGCCCGGGCGTCAGCTGACGAATGCGAGTGACGCGTCCCTTCATGGGCATCTGCCACGCATGATTCGGGCCGGCGGCCCCTACGTGTGAGGAATCTCGAATCGCGAATCGCTAATCACGATTGTTCTTGAGACCCCACCTCAACAGGATGGCGCCGACCGTGAACCCGGCGCCGACCGACGCGATCAGGACGAGATCGCCGCGCTTCAGTCGTCCTGCCTCGAGCGCATCGTTCATGGCGAGCGGGATCGTCCCGGCCGTCGTGTTGCCGAAGCGATCCAGGTTGATGACCACCTTCTCGTCCCGCAGCCCGATCTTCTGGGCGGCATGCCGGATGATGCGGCTGCTCGCCTGATGGGGAACGAACAAGTCGATCTCGCACGGCTTGATGCCGTTGCGATCGAGGATGCGGCGGCAGACCTCTTCCATGTTGCGGACGGCGAACTTGAACACCGTCTGGCCGTCCTGCTTCACGTAGTGCTTGCGCTGCTCGACCGTCTCCTTCGACGCCGGCAGGCGGCTGCCACCAGCCGGCATCATCAGCGCCGGCCCGCCGCTGCCATCCACATAGTTCTCGAAGTCGAGAATGCCAATCGAGTCGTCGTCGGTCGCCTCGACCACCACCGCGCCGGCGCCGTCACCGAACAGCACGCACGTCGTCCGGTCGGTGTAGTCGATGATGCTCGACATGACGTCGGCACCCACGACGAGCGCCCGCCGGCTGACGCCGGATGCCACCATCGTGGCGCCGGTGGTCAGCGCATAGGTGAAGCCCGAGCAGGCGGCGCCGAGGTCGTATCCCCACGCCTTCTTCGCGCCAATCGCGTGCTGCAGCAGGCACGCGGTGCTGGGAAACAGCGTGTCGGGCGTCGTCGTGCCCACCACGATGAAGTCGATGTCCGCCGGGGTCAGGCCGGCGCGCTCGATCGCCCTGAGCGCCGCCTCGCGCGCCAGGTCGGAGGTCGCCACGCCCTGGTCGACGATGTGGCGCTCGCGGATGCCCACGCGCTGCATGATCCATTCGTCCGATGTCTCCACCATCCGCTCGAGGTCGGCGTTGGTCAGAACGCGCGGCGGCACGTAGGTGGCGAGGCTGGCGATGCGCGCGCGCGTCACGGCGCGCGGCACGGGGGGCGTGGTTACCACAGGCGAGAATCCCTCCCGGGCGCGGTCAGCCCGAAATATTCGTAGGCGCGCGTCGTGGCCATGCGGCCGCGCGGCGTGCGATCGAGGAAGCCGGCCTGGATGAGGAACGGCTCGTAGATGTCCTCGATGGCGTCCCTCTCCTCGTTGATGGCGGCGGCGAGGCTGTTGACGCCCACCGGCCCGCCGCTGAACTTGTCGATGATCGTCCGCAGCAGCTTCCGATCGATTTCGTCGAAGCCGAGGTCATCCACCTCGAGCAGCTGCAGCGCCGCCCGCGCGACGTCGCCGGTGATGTGGCCGTCGGCGCGCACCTGGGCGTAGTCGCGCACCCGGCGCAGCAGCCGGTTGGCGATGCGCGGCGTGCCGCGCGATCGGCGGGCGACCTCCAGGGCGGCCTCGTCCGTAACGGGCACGCCAAGTATCTTCGCCGAGCGGTGGACGATCTCCTCGATGTCCCGCTCGGCGTAAAAATCGAGGCGGTGCACGATGCCGAAGCGGGCGCGCAGCGGCGAGGTCAGCAGCCCCGCCCGCGTGGTCGCGCCGATCAACGTGAACCGCTGCAGCGGCACCTTGACCGAGCGCGCGCTCGGCCCCTGGCCGATGACGATGTCGACCTCGTAGTCCTCCATCGCTGGATACAGGATTTCCTCGATCGCGGGGGCCATCCGGTGAATCTCGTCGATGAAGAGGATGTCGCGCTCCTGCAGGTTGGTCAGCATGGCCACGAGGTCGCCCGGCCGCTCGATGACGGGACCGGCCGTCGCCCGTACTGGCACGCCCATCTCGTTGCCAATCACATAGGCGAGCGTCGTCTTGCCCAGCCCGGGCGGCCCGTAGAGCAACACGTGGTCGATCGCCTC
>DATDHP010000340.1:0-16203 GCA_036521515.1 Vicinamibacterales bacterium | reverse complement strand
GACGACCTCGAGCGACCAGCGGGCTTATGCTAGGCTGCCGAGACGTGCGGAACCGCCGTAAGTGATCGGAGCAGATTAGGAGATGTATCACAATTGGCATCACAGCGGATGCCGCCACACGCCGCAACTTGTTGATTCTATTACGCGGAGAGATGGCCGAGTGGTCGATGGCGCACGCTTGGAAAGCGTGTGTAGGGGAAACTCTACCGTGGGTTCGAATCCCACTCTCTCCGCCAACTTCTTCCTTTATTTTCAATAACTTACGCGGCACACAATCCGCTGGCGGGCAACGGCGGGTCAACCTCCATTGCGATCGTTTGAAACCATGCGCTGGCGGGGGCGAAATATGGCGATCTTCCACCGTGAGTTCTCTCCTTTACGAACCCCACTCACGGTAGAGAAGATGACGCGGACCACCTATCTTCGCGGTGCCGACGTTTGCGCCGTTGATACGATTGTCAACAACTCGGACGGCGGGCGATTTTCGGTGACGTTCGCGTCGAGGACGCCGTTCGCGCCGCCCGCGTTTCCGTCGGCGCTTCCACGCGATGCCTTCCAGGGCGTGCCGATCAACCAGTTGCCGCCGCGCAACGTCCAGATCTTCCAGCCCGACCTCGTGAGCCCCCGCAACCAGTACGTGTCGATCGGCTGCGTGCGCGAGCTGGCGCCCGACCCTCGCGGTGTCGGTCGACCACATCAACAACAAGGGAAGCAACCTGATCCGGCGGATAGACACCAACGCGCCCGCGTCCGTTTCACCCGGCACGCAACGTTCGGTCGCCGCCGCCGACGCCACGAGGCCGATGGTGCCGGTGCCTGGAGGGTCCGTCTCATCGAGCAGGACGAATCGACCGGGCAGCAGCCAGTTCCACGGTCTCTATCTCAGCGCGCGCGAGCGGTTCAGGGCTCCTTCGCCTTCGACCTGGCCTATACCGTGTCGCGCATCGAAAGCGCCACCGACGACATCACCTTCCGTCTTGTCGACAGCCGGCGGCCAGAGGACGGGTTCGGCCGAGCCTGAACGACCGGCGTCATGTGCTCGCGTTGAATGGAAAAGTGCGGCTACCCGGTGCGATCGACCTGAGCCCGATCCTGTTCCTATCGAGCGGCCAGCCGCTGAATGTGGTCACAGGGGGCGACGACAACGGCGACACGATCTTCAACGACCGCCCTGCCGGGGTCGAGCGCACCACCGAGCGCACCACCGGCTACAGTCAGCTCGATCTCGGCATCAGGCGCGTCTCTGTGGTTCGTGATCGCCTGACCGCCGCCAGGCCGGCGAGCGCGAACACGATCGGGTACAGCTCCTCGTAGTACCAGAGACGAGCGAAGTACAGCCCCATCGGTGAGGCCGCGACGTCGCCGGTAATCGCAGCGGTGAGCCACTCTGTCCCGCGTGCGATGGCGCTCGACATCTCCTGGGCATCGCCATCCACGCGCGATCGGGCAAGCGCGGCCAGCGCGACGCCCGTTTCCTCGATCGAAGAGCGCACGCCGCGGGCTCCGCCCCATCCGCCGTCGGCGTTCTGCGCCTGCAGGAGAAACGTCACACCGCGGCGGCGGGTCCCGCGTGCCCGCGCGTCTTCGCGCGCGAGGGAGGACTGGAGGCCGATCAGGACGCGCGCCGTTCCGTAGGTCGGATTGTTCTCGTCGGGCGCGTGCTCGTTGCCGAACCACAGCGGGATCCAGGTCCCCTCCCGGCGCTGCGATCCTGTCAGAAAACGCACCGCTCGTCTGGCAGCCTTCTGGACATCGCGCTGCAGGTTTGAATCAAGATGCGCGAGCCAAGCGCTCCACGCCTGCAGCGCGTGCGCCGTGATCTCGGGAGTGCTGCGGTCGAAGGGGAGCGTCCCCCAACCGCGACAGAACGTCGGAACGCCGCCGTCGCGGTTTTGCACGCCGAGCAGCCAGCGAACGCCAGCCGCTGCCGCGGCACACGCGTCCGGATCCGGCTCGCCGAGGTGCCGCAGCGCGACGAGTGCGCCCGACGTATCGTCGGCGTCAGGTACCCCGCCACTCAGCGGCGTCCACGCCCACCCGCCGGGCGCCGCGTGCGTAAACGGATGCTCGCGCCTGCGCTGTTGCGCGAGCAGCCACTGTCGTATCGCCGCGGCATCCTCGGGCGGGAGCGCTTCCGTTTCCGCGAGGGCATGTGCCGAGAGCGTCGTCACCCACGTCGCCAGGTTCGTATCGATCGGCCAGCTCCCGTCCTCGCGTATCGAGTCGGTCAGAAACCTGATGCCTGCCTCGACCACCGGGCTGTCGGTCCACCGCATGCCCGCGACGCTCATGACGACAAAGCTCGTGAGCGGCGTCGCTTCGAGGTAGCCGCCGCTGTCGGGCTGCATGGCACGCAGGAGTTCGTGCGTCGTCCTGCGAACGCGGTCTCGCAGCAGGCGAGTCATCGGATTGCGTGAGGGCGCCCAGTAATGCCGCACCTGGCCGATCGCGATGAGCGCCGGCAGCGCGTAGCTCACGACCGGGAGCCGGAGGTGCTGGAACCAGCCGTGGGGAAGGGCGGCCAGCTCGAACGGAAGCTGAGGAATCGCCCGCCAGCTTTCGTGCGCATTGGTTCCGAGCTTGCCCGTGAGCGCAAGGACGGTGAGGATTGGTACCGAGAACGTCTTGTCGCTTCCGTAGCGACGCAGAATAGCGGAGCGCAGCGCCCGCGGCGTCAAATCGCCGGCTGCGCGCCGCAGCCATGCGCTCGATCGCTCGAGCGCGTGCGCCGCCGCGGAATCCCGTTCCTCCAGCGCCGACAAGGTTGCCCAGGCGATCGCGGTCGTGCTCATGTTGCTTTTGCTGCGAACCGTGTCGCCCCAGCCGCCGTCTGCATTTTGATGCCAGACCAGCCACGCGGTACCGGCAACGACGAACGGCGCGAGTCGGTTGGCGTCGCGGTAACCGTGCCGGGCGGAGATGTCGAGCGCCAGGACGGCGGTCGCGGTGGACAGCGCGCTGCTGGCCAGATACCCGTCCCAATGGTCGCGGGCTGTTCGTCGCTCGAGCAATCGATCGACGAGAGCGTCGAGCGCCAGCTCGGGTCGAATGGTGACAGGCATCGTCATGACGGCTCGATGCTCAGGTGACCCAGTGCGAGCAATGCGTAGTACGTGTACTCGCAGTCCACCTCGTCGTCGGCCCACGTGCCGAAGAAGCCGCCGCGGTTGGTCCAGAGCGAGTCGACGAAGTCGAGGCACGGTTCGACGAGCGCGCCGAAGGGCACGTGAAGCGCGGCGAGGGCATGCAGCGCCGTGGCGGTCGACAGCAGATCCGGCACCGGCGTTGTCGTCGAGGCGAAGAATCCGCCATTGCGGTGGCAGCGGTCGAGCAGCCACATGCCGGCATCGCGGTCCGGTGTCTTGCCGAGGTGACGCATGACGAGCACCGCCGCCGCAGTCGTCGTCGTGACGCCCGAGGACACACCAGGCTGGTTGCCGTAACTGCCATCCGCAGCGCGCAGGCGGCCAATCGATGCGAGCACGGAATCGCCATCAGGCAGCTGGCGCCCGACATCCTGATAGGCACCCATGGCGAGGAATGCCGCGTATGCGTTTCCACTCGCCCCAGCCGTCGTCGCGTAACCGCCGTCATCGCTGCGGTGGTGTTCGATGCGATCGAGAAACCGATCCGCCCACGCATCGTCGCGCGGACGTCGAAGCGTTGCCCACGCGCGGGCCAGACACGCGAGGTGAACGAGGTCGAGACCGTCACCGTCGCCGAAGCGATCGAGGTAGGCGCCGGTCTGTCGAACGGGAAGCTCCTCCTGCAACGCGACGAGCGCGTCGAGCCCGAAGACTGTGTAGTACAGGTCGCTGGCCCCGACGCGGTCCTGAAAGCCGCCGTCGGGGTTGATGCGCTCGCGCAGGAAGGCGGCGACGAGGTCGCGCGACTCACCCAGCTGCTTCGGCGCCAGCCTGGCGATCTGCAGCATCTCGAGGCGCAAACTCACTGCACCAACCCTTGATTTCCACGCGGAAGACCTTGCCGACCACGCGGCGGAGGAGCCCCTTGAGGCTCGCGTTGTGAAGCGCAGGCAGCGTCCGGATTGCCTGCTCCTTGTACGCTTCGAGGAGCGCCCGGGCGCGCGTCTCGACCGCCAGCTCCTGCACGAGGGCGCGAAAGGCAGCGCGGTGCTCGTCGCTGGCGCGACCCTGGCGCCACAGCGACATCACCCGATCGCGACCAGCTGCCCCCGCCTTGTCGCAGGCGAGCGCCAGCAGCAACGAGGGTGCGCCAAATCCGTCGATGTCCTGCGGATCGCGCGACAGGTCCTCGAGGTCGTCGCGAATCTGGTAGGCGATGCCGAGCGCTTCGCTATAGGCGCGAAGCACGTGATGCGTGTCGTCGGGAGCGTCCGCGAGCGCGGCTCCGATGCCGAGCGCCACCTGGAAGGCCGGCGAGGTCTTGCGGCGGAAGATGTCGAGCACCGTGTCGGCAGTCAAGGCAGTCGGCTGGCGCATCCAGGCCAGCTCCGCGCCCTGACCGAGGCATAGCTCACGATGGCCGGCAGCCGCAATCCGGACGAGCGCCGCGCACACGGGTGGCGGCGCGCCGCAGTTGGCGAGCAGCCGGTAGCCTTCGCCCACGAGAAGGTCGCCGGCGTTGAGCGCGATGGGAACGCCATGCTCGACGTGGACCGCATCGCGACCGTAACGCTGCTCGTCGGCGTCCTCGATGTCGTCGTGCACGAGCGACGCCTTGTGAAAGCACTCGACGGCAACGGCGGCCCGGCGCAGCGACTCGGGCAGCGGTTCGTCCGGGTCGTGCAGCGCCCTGTACGCGCATGCCGTGAGGAACGGCCGCCAGCGCTTGCCGTCGGCGGCGAGCCATGCCCGCGCCACGCGATCGACGTGGCCCTCGGACGGTCCCAGCAGCGCGTCGAGCGCTGCCGGCGTGAACCACGTCTCAACCTCCGTCCGCAGCGCGTCGAGGTCAAGCCGCCGCGTGCGATCGTCGCTCGTCAGATGGACGACGTTCCAGACCCAATCGATGTCAACGGCGGTGTCCTTGCAGTCGTCCTGGAGCAACGGAACCGCAATGCCCGGAATAGCCGCCGCCTCCATGTATGGAAACGCCCGCTCGAGCACGGAGAGGCAGCTCACGCCAACAATCGCGTCGATCTTGCCTGACTGGATCAGCGCCATCACGAGCGCAGAACCCTCCGCAACCAGCACGGCATAGCCAAGGCGCTCGGCTTCTTCCTGCAGGTCCTGGATCGTGCAGAGGCCGCACTGTTTACACAGCAGGCCGAACTCGTCGAACGGCGCCGGGCATTTGTCCTCGACACGCAGGCACTTGGGGAGCAACAGCAGCCGGCGATCAAACGGCACCGAGGCGAGCTGTTCCGACCAGATCTCGTTGTTGATCAGCACGCCCGCGTAGTCCCGGTAGATCGGATCGACGCCGGCCTCCGCCACGACGGCGTCCGCTTCGAGACGCAGGTCATCGACCGCGAGCGGCGGGACGAGGAGCGCGCGCCGCGCGTCCACGTGGCGGCTGACGGCAGCGGCCAGGTATTCCCGTTCGGCCTGTGTTTGCGGGATGTTCGCCTGCGGCGGCCGCTGCGGCATCGCCGGCAGGACGCGCAGCGGCTTGGTCAACAAAGGTAAAGCCATGAGGAATCGTCCCGGCTACGAATAGGCACCGAACCCGAAGAACCAATGCTTCTTGGCAAAGCGGTACGCCCAGTGCTCTTCCGGTACCTCGTTGCCCGGATTGTGCTGGCTTCGACGCGGCGTCATCGCCTCGAACTCGGCCATCGCGGTGCCCCGCTGCGTCGAGTCGCGCGCCCCGTGTTTCAGCACCAGATCGCGCACGATATCGGGCCGCTCCAGGACGATGCACCCTTGTGTCGCGCCCGCGGCGGCCTCGCGGAAGTCGCGGAGGAACGCCGACTGCGTCATCGAGTCGTAGATCGAAGCGCCGTCGCGAACCGTGCTCGTGGCGAACTGGATCACCGGGCACGGCTCGATGTGCCCACCCGGTCCGATGTGGTGGCTGACGCCGGTGGCCATCGGGCAGAGCGCCTCTCCGCGATCGTCCCAATAGGCGTCGACGATCGCGATCGGCAGCCGCGCCCGCATCTGCACGATGAAGCGCCGGACGGCCAGCACCTGTTCCGGCCGCAGCGCCAGCTGCGGGTTCGGGTTCGGCCCGACAACGCGATACGTGTGGAACCACACATAGTGCACGCCCATCGCGATCAGCCGGCGCAGCCAGGGTTCCGACACCAGATCGATGTTGGTCTGGCAGACGCTCGTCGCCACGCCGATGAGAAGGCCGTGTCGGCGGCAGGCTTCGAGCCCGGTCAGCGTCTTCGTGAGCACGTGCAGCCGCCCTCGGCGCTCGTCGCTCACCACCTCGGAGCCCTCGATGCTGATGAGCGGGGTGACGTTGCCGAGCCTCGCGAGCTCGCGCGCGACGGGGTCGGTGATGAGCTGACCGTTGGTGAATACCTGAAAATAGCAGTCGGGGTGCGCGGCGAGGAGCTGCAGGATGTCAGGATGCAGGAACGGCTCGCCGCCGAGGATACCGAAGTAGGCGTTGCCGTGCGCCTTCGCGTCGCCGATGACGCGGTTCAAATCATCGAGCGAGAGCTTCTGCGCGGGCGCCGCCACGTCCACCCAGCACCCCTGGCAGCGCAGCTGGCAGCTCGAGATGATCGAGATGAAGAGAAACGGCGGGAAGTTGTCGCCCCGGCGGCGGCGGCGCTTGTGCAACTCGACCGAGCGAACACCCTTGACGCCAAAGTTGTAGACGAACTTCGCGAGGACCTTTGGCTTCGTCTCCGTCAACACGCGCCTGGCGAGCCCGAACAGCACGATCACACCTTCGCGTCCGGATCCACGGCGCGAGTGGCTGCCAGCGCACGCAGGCGCGCCGCTTCGGCCTTGGCCATGATCTCTTCCGGCGACGGTAGCGCGGCGAGCACTTCAGCCGGTACGTCGAGGTCCTTCTTCAGGGCGATAAGACAGTTCTGCCGCTCCGTGAGCGCACGATCGTCGTCGCGCTCCTTCGAGAAACGCGATTTCGCCTTGGCACTCCGGTCGCGCAGCATCGAATACACGTCGCCGCCGAGGAGTGCCGAGATGTCCACCTTCATCGCTTCGCGCCGGATGTCGTCGGCTTTCACCTCATCGCCGTTGATCGGCCCGTGGCGGTACTTCGGGAACATGATCGCCACCGCCGGACAGACACGCGAGCACGCGGGGCAGTCGGTTTTGCAATTGCTCTGATTCTGTACCTGGATCTTGCGATCGGCCGACACGCCATACACGTCGAACAGGCAGAAGCTCAGGCATTGCATGCAGTTCGTGCACAGCGAGTAGTCGATGACGGGAAACCACGGCTTCCAGGCCGCCGCGGGGGTCGCGGCGGGAAGCGTTGCCATGTCAACGGTCGTCACACCTTCGGCGCTCCGGCACGAGACCTCGATGCCACGTTCGAGCAGTGACTGCGCCAGCGCTGCACGATCGCCAGCGCTCAGGCCCGTGCCATCGCCGCCGCGCAGCACGACCTGCGAGCGCCGTGGAATGGCAAGCGTCACAGGCCCCGCTCCTCGAGGGCGGCCCGATCATCGTCCACCGTCGCGGCCGTGAGCCCTTCGACCACCGTGTGCGCCGGCTCCACGCGCATGTTCCAGACGCGAACGTGCTGTTCCGGCAGCGGCGCGCCGGCTGACGCGAACAGCCACTTTACCGCGCGCGGGTAGCAGGCGGCCACGCGCAGCGATCCTTCCGAGGCGAGCTCGCGCAGCCGCGGATCGGCCCGGGCTGCCATCTCGCAGAGGTCGGGAACGGCGTCGAACTCCACTTCGGCGTGAGCGAGGCCATGCAAGACGGCGGTCTTCACCTCCGGCGCCACGACCTTCGCGTAGGCGCAGTGACAGTAAAGAATCCGCGTCGTCTGGGTACTCATACGCTGGCGATCCGATGCGTCGGCTGCGGCCGGCCCGGCCGGAAGTGCTCCACGTGTTCAACGGTCACGGCGACGCCGAGCTCACGGGCCACGGTGTCAAGGCCGGCCATCGCCATGGATTTCAGCGCCTCCGGATCTCCCTCGGCCCGCAGGTTGAGAATCATCTCGCCTTCGGTCAGATTCTCGGCGAGGCGATGGGGCAGCTCCGCGCGGGTGTCGGTGCGAACGACGTTGAGCACTGCGAGATCGGTGCCCATGTCGGGCGCCAGCGTCATCTTGAAATGAGCAATCTCGATCCCCGCACCGGCAAGACGCGTGCGCACGTCATCGGCAAGTCGCTCCAGGAGCCTGTTGCCGTCAACGGGCGAGGACGATGACACGCGGCATGTGGCATTCAACCAGCCGAGCAGCGCCTCGCCCTCCGCGTAGATGTCATAGTCCACGTCCATGGCCGGGCGCGCCGCCAATGTCCCCGCCAGCCGTCCAAACCACTCGTCGAGATTCGCGCCTGTTCGCGCGCTCATGGTGACGATGTCGGCCCGGGGAAAACGAGATTTCAGTACCTGCGCGAGGGCGTCGCGCTGGGCGGGGCTCACGAGGTCGCTCTTGTTGATGACGATGAGGTCGGCTTCCTCGAGCTGCTTCTCGTAGACGTAACGGACCCTGGGCGAAAAGGAGGCGCCCGGCTCGAGGCCGAGCACGCGAGCAGCGCGCGTCGGGTCGACGAGCACGCTGAGCGGTGCCACGCGATAGTCGTCGCCGTACATGCGGCGCAGCGGATATTGGACTGTTGCCCGCAAGTCAGTGCAGCTGCCCACCGGCTCCGCCAGAAAGACGTCGGGGCGCGCGTCGCGCATGAGGCGATTGGCGGCATCGGTGAGCGAATTGAAGCGGCAGCAGAAGCAGCCGCCCGTGATTTCCTCCACGGGATACCCTTTCGACGTGACGATGGAGGTGTCGACGAGCCCCTGGCTCTGATCGTTGGTGATCAGGCCGACACGCTGCCCGCATTGTGTTAGGTGCTCGGCCAGGCGCAGCATCGCTGTCGTCTTGCCGGCGCCCAGAAACCCGCCCACCATGATGTAGTCAGCGCTCACCTGTGCCCTCGTCCGAATCCGCGTCGCCGGCGTGCCGGCTCGCCAGCATCCGGTCGATCGTCGCGTCGAGAATGGCCACGTAGCCGTGCACGTCAACCGCATCCGGCCCTGGCTCACCCTGCAGTCTATACAACCAGCCCCGGCCGTAGGGATCGGATTCCGCCAGCGTCACGTCCTTTCTGAGCAAGTCCCCCTCGCCGCGGAACCGGCCCGCGCCGACGGAAAAGACGCTCGTCACGGCCTTCAAGCCCTCGATGGAGCCGATGTCATCCCCCAACCCGATTTCTGCGCCCGCCGCCACGCTGAACTCGAACTCGACAATGTCCCCGAGCATGCGCGTCGCGAACTTCGTGAGACCGACACGCCAGAGGCCCGGCTCTTCCTCGAGGAGCCAATAGTGGGACGGCGAATACCGTCGATCCACCGGCAGGTGCGTCGTGAAGCGCGAGCGGTGGTAGTAGACGGCCTGATCGCGTGGAGACCTCATGAAGGGGCGACGCTGTGCACCCGGTGCGCTTCTATCGCCGACACCAGTGCAGACCAGTCGGGTTCGGTTGAAAGTGCGCACCACGAAAACCGGAGCGCGCCGTCGCGTTGCCACTGCGGCAGCTGCATCGCGCTGAGCACGTGGCTGCACGTGTAGCTCTGCGACGTGCATGCGGCGCCGTTGGAGATCGCGACGAGGCCGCTCCAGGCATCGATGACGGCTTCGGCGTCGAGACCCGGAAAGGAGACATTGAGGATGTACGGTACCGAGCGGCGCGGGTCGCCGTTGATCGCCGGGTCGAGCGGCGCGAGCCCAGAGAGGAGCGACTCCCGGATCGCGCGGCAGCGCGTCGCGCGCGCATCGGCCTCCTGTGCTGCCAACTCCGCTGCGAGGCCAAAGCCGGCGACGAGCGGAACCGGCATCGTGCCGGGACGAAGGCCGCGCTCCTGACCCCCGCCGAACATCAAGGGCTGCAGCGGTGGACGCCTTCCGGAGCGGCGGCGCATGATGAGCGCGCCCACACCCTTGGGGCCGTTGATCTTGTGCGCGCTTGCGCTGATCAGATCCACGCGCGGGTGGCGCAGCGCCTCGAGTTCGCGGGCAAAGCTCTGGGCAGCGTCGACGTGCAGATAGACGTCAGTGCGCTCGAGTCGGTCCGCCACGCTCGCGACCGGCTGAATCACGCCCGTTTCGTTGTTGACGTGCATCAGGCTGACGAGCAGCGTGTCGCGTCGAACTGCCGCCAGGACCGCGTCGGGATCGACGGCGCCGCCCTGGTCCGGTTGAACCAGCGTGACGTCGACTGCACGACGACGCAGTGCCTCGAGCGGTTCGAGCACGGCGTGATGTTCGATGGCCGTCGAGACAATATGCCGTCGTTCCCCGGCGGCCGCCGCCAGCCCGAGGATGGCGATGTTGTTGCTTTCGGTCGCGCCGCTCGTGAAGATCACGTCGCCGCGGGCGCTTCCGACGACGGCCGCGACGCGGTCGCGAGCCTGCTCGACGGCGGCCCGGGCCCGTTGGCCGAGCTCGTGCGTGCGGCTGCCTGCGTTCCCGAAATCGTCGTCCAGGAACCGCAGCATTTCCGCGCGGACACGTGGATCCACTGGCGTCGTCGCCGCGCAATCGAGGTAGACGGGCATTGGCCGGGATCATGATGTACCAGAAACGCGGCGTCCGTGCGCTGAGACCTGACGAGCAGCTTGCCCGCGAATGGGCGCTGTTCCAATCAGTCGAAGCGGGAGAGCTCGGCGGCTTCTGGATGTGCTGGGAAGCCGACCGCCCCGTCGTCGTCGTCGGCCGGAACGGCCGCACGTCCGACGAAGTCATCGCCGATGCGTGTGATGCCGACGGCGTCTCGGTGTTGCGGCGCTTCTCGGGAGGGGGCGCAGTGCTACTTGCGGCCGGTTGTCTCAGCTATGCCGTTGCGGTCCCTGTGGACGCGAACCCGCATCTGGCCGACGTGGCGGCGAGCTTCCGATTCCTGCTTGGACGTATCGTCAGCGTGCTGGCGCTCCCCGGAGTGCGGATCGAGGGACCCGCCGACATCGCGATCGGCGGGAGGAAGGTATCAGGGAACGCCCAGCGGCGCGGCCGGCGCGCGCTCGTTCAGCACGGTACGCTGCTCTACGACTTCGACCCCGTGCTCGCAGCACGATACTTGAAGGAGCCCGCACGCCAACCCGTCTATCGGGCGGGACGGAGACACGCGGAGTTCATGGCGAATCTGCCGTTCGATGCCGCGACGCTGCGTGCGAGGCTCGAGAGCGCGTGGGCTGGGCTCTTTCCGCTTCTGCCGGAGCCTGAAGCCAATCTCGGCGACCGGCGCGGCTCACCGCGCGATACGTCGTGGACGGCCCACGGATCGTCTACGAGGTCGGCGTGATCCCAGCGGATCCGTTGTCATGACGGTCCCGTCGAAGCGGAAGCTGCAGCAACCCAAATCGAGCACCCCGCCGTCCGCGGCGCGGCGGCGCATCGTGGCGGGAAGGGCGTAGAGCCGCCGACGACCTTGCTGTTCGACCTCGAGGAGTCCCGCCTCGCGCAGGATGCGAAGGTGCTTGGAGACGTTGTACTGCGAGACACCGACGCGCTTGGAGATCTCGCCGACACCGAGCGGCTGTTCGATCAGCATACCGACGATGCGCGCCCTGGTGCTCTCGCCGAGCGCCCGCAGCGCCACGACGCAGTCATCGCGTCGATCGAGACCGGTTGGAGCGGCGGAAGACAGACGGTAAAACGTGAGCGGCTGATCAGGTCTGCGGGCTGCCATGACAACGCGATCACCATCGCACAAACCGGCAACAGAGGCAAGACGGCGGCGAACGGCGTACGCCATGTGAACGCCATGATGACTGTCCTCGGGGCGCCGTGGCAGCAGGCATCGGTGTGCTGATGGCTGGCAGTCTGCCGTGGGGAGCGCTCCTTGCCCCATTGAACCTCCGTGTGCTCACGATCGTGCCGTGGGCGGTCGTACCGATGGCCGCGTACCTGTGGATGTATTGGAAGTACGTCAACGGAGCGATCGGCTCTCCGGAGACGGCCGCCTGGCGTCGCGAATGTCTGCGCGCCAACCCGCTGGGGAGCGACGTGTGGCGGATAGCGCTGTTGACCGGCGTACGCGTAGTGACCGATAACGGTATCGTCTGCTTCACCAGGCCCGACGGCCAGGTCTCCTGGAGTGAATCTTCGCTGATGCGACGGGCCGTCCGGTTCGACATTCAGGACGAGCGGAAGAGGTTCGATGATATGTCGGCGACACTGCGCTTCACACGTGGCGGCCATGCGACCGTCACGGTTCATCGTGTTCAGTCTTAATCCCGGAGCTCCCCGGAGCTCACTTGCATTGCTAATCGTCCGCTGCCTTCCGGCTGAAGCCGGAAGCCACATGTGGCTTCCGCCTTTAGGCGGAAGATAGCGACTCCAGTGAGAGCTCGTATCTAGGACAAGAACCTCGTCCAGTAGACCGCGGCCCCCAGCAGCGCCGCCAGGGGAAGCGTCGTCACCCACGCCAGCAGAATCGCCGCAATCATGCGCCGGTTCGCTGTCCCATTCACGACGCCGATGCCAAAGAGTGAACCGACGGAGACCTGCGTCGTCGAAACGGGCAGGCCGAAGCGGCTGGCGGTCGTCACGAGCAACGAGGTGACGAGATTGGCGGTGAACCCCTGTCCCGGATTCATTTGCGTAATCTTGCGGCTCATCGTCTCAGCCACCCGGCGCGCGTTGAGAATGCCGCCCAACGCCATCACCACGGCCACCAGCGCCAGCCCAACGTTCGGCGTGACGGTCTGGGCGGCAATCAACAACGCGACGATCTTCGGGGTGTCGTTCAAGCCGCGGGCGAAGCCAACGGCGCCCGCGCTCAGGTAATGCAGGCTGTCGAGCAGCGGGCCGGCTTCGATGCCGAGCATGTGTCCCCGATACCGCTGCACGCAGTTGGAGGCGTGTCCCGTCTCCAGCACGTCCCCGCTGCCGCGAAAGGCGAGCGTGCCGTCGGCCCCCACGATCACTTCTTCGACCTGGCTGCCGACCGGGACGCAGGTCATCGCCGTGACGCCGCTGAGACGCCGGGCGACCTTGAACAGCGGATAGAGCACCAACGTGATCAGCACTGAGATCACGGGGCTGAAGGCCAGCGGCAGCACGAAGGACGAGCCGAGCGTGTCGAGCCTGACCTGGCCCTGCGTGGCCACGGCGCCAGCCCCGAGCAGCGCGCCCGTGAGCGCATGCGTCGTCGACACCGGCAAGCCGAACTGCGTGGCCAGAAGCACGGTCAGCGCGGCGCCCAGGCTGACAGCGGTGAGAAAGGCCGGCTCCGTGCTGACGGCATCAGGTACCAGATCGCGACCGGAAAACGTGGCGACGAGTCCGCTCGCCAGTGCGAGGGCGAGCATCGATCCGGCAAACGTCGTGACCGTCGCCCAGGTCAACGCCCGGCGATAGTCGGCAGTACCGCTGCCAAAGAGCGTCGCTACGCCCTTGAAGTTGTCGTTGGCCCCGTTGCTATACGCGAGCAGCACGACGGCGGCGAGGATCAGCACGGACATTCGTTCCCGCGTCCCGGTCTATTGTGCCTTCCGCACCCGGCACGCGAAGCATTTGTAGGCTTGCTGGCCGGACAGATTGTCGAAGTACCGGTCGTCGAGAAGCGTGTTCGCCGGTTCGTATCGAGGCGCGCCGAACTCGTCGCCCATCGCCTGCATGGGGCCGAAGCTGTTGGGCACGAAGATCGTGTCCTCGCGCATGCCTTTCCAGACGAGCGCTGTGCCCGTGATCGAACCGCGCGGGCTCTCGACCGATATCGCATCGCCGTCCTGGATGCCGGCGCTCGCAGCCACGTTGGGATGGATCTGCACCAGGCGCACACCGTTCATCTGCTTGCCCACGTAGGTCCACTGCGTCACACCCGCGAAGTGGACCACGCTCGCCCGGCCGACGATACCCATCAGCGGAAAATCGTTGCGGGCAGCGGGTGTGGCTGGCGTGCCGATCTTCACGTTGGGCGTGACCGACCCCGGATTGACCGGATTGGGCACGAGATCGCGTGAGTACTCGATCACGGGATGGCTGCCGGTCACTTCCGGATGTGTATAGAAGGACGGCAGGGCGCGATGGCCGGCGCTGGCCAGCTTCTGATCGAGCTCGGGCGTGAAGATCTCGACCTTGCCGCTTGCTGTGAGAAAGCGCTTGCCCTTGTTCGCGGGGTTGAGCGCTTCGGCCGCTTCGTACCAGGAACGGTGATCGAGATACAGCGTGCTGACACCCGGATGCTGTTCGGTCGGGCACGGCCACCGGAGCGGCTCCGCGCGACGCTCCATGCGGGCCTGGGTCATGCCGCCGACGCCCGGCGTCCGCGCCACGAATTCGGCCCAGAGATTCTTGTAATCCTTCCACTCCGCGCGCAGGTTGCCGGTCCAGTACTCCGGCGGATTCTTCTTGTCGAGTCGCGCCATGGCCGCGGCCAGGTCGATCCAGAGTTCGATGTCCGTCCGGCTCGAGCCGACGCGAGGCACGGCCGCATGCTGCCACCTGATCGACCGGTCGTCGCGCCGCATGTAGACGCCTTCCATCTCGAAGCCGCTGCAGACAGGCAGGATGACGTCGGCATAGTAGGCGGCCTCCTCCATGAAGAGGCCCGTGAACACGTAGAACTCGAGCTTCCGGAATGCCTCCTGCACTTTCTTCGTGTTCGCGCAGCCGATGATCGGATTGCCTTCGGTGATGATCGCCTTGAGCTGGTAGGGACGCGATGCGAGGATGCTTTCCGCGAACCAGTCAGGCCCGACTGGCAGCGCGGTACCTCGCGGTGGGGTGGTGCCCGTGAGCGGCGGCAGGTTCAGCCCTCCGGGCCAGGTGTTGTGCATGAAGTTGCAGCCGCCGCCGTTGACGCCGACGTTGCCGGTGATGGCCGCGAGAAACGCGAGCGCGCGATACGTGTCGAACGCGTTCAACTGATGCGAGATGCCGGCATTGCAGAAGATGGCGGCAGGCTTGGCCCTGGCGTACTCCTCGGCGACCTTGCGTATGGTCGCCGCGGGAATTCCGGTGACGTTCGACGCCCAGTCCGGCGTGTAGCCCTGCTTCGTCAGGTGTGCCCTCAGGTCGGCGAAGCCGAGCACCCAGTTCTTCACGAACGCCTGGTCATGGAGATTCTGCGCGATGATGTGCTGCAGGAACGCCAGCGCCAGGGCCAGATCGGTGTGCGGCTTCGGCGCCAGCCAGTCGTCGGCGTACGAGCCGGTGGGCGTCAGGCGCGGATCCACGACAACGAGCCTGGCCTTCGTGCTGGCGCGCTGGCGGAGCAGATAGGCGAACGTGACGGGATGCGTCTCGGCCTGGTTGGTGCCCAGGAAGAGGAAGAACCTTGCCGAGCCCAGGTCTTCCCTGCCCGTCGCCTCATCCTTCCCGTAGCCGTTCGTGAAGTTGCCCAGGCCGAACGTCCACGCCAGCGCGTTGCCGCCGGCGTCGTTGCAGACGGGCCCGACGTCGGTGTCGTTGGGCGACCCCAGGAGCGAGAAGAATCGGCCGATAATCGAGCCGGTGCCGCGTTGAAGGCGGCCTGATGTCTTGTTCGCGACAGCCCGCGCTTCTCCCGCGTCGCGCAGCGCGATGAACTTTCGCGCGATCAGATCGAGCGCCTCGTCCCACGAGCACGCCTGGAACCTGGAGTCGGGAGACCCCTTCACGCCGTCGACGCGCCTGAGCGGCGTCTTCAGCCGCAGCCGGTTGTAGACCAACTGCGTCATCATCGGCCCTTTCACGCACAGGCCGCCCGCCTGCACGGGGTCGTCGGGCTCACCCAGCACGTCGATGATTCGACCATCCTTGAGGTGCACCTTGAGGCGGCAGTTCGAGTTGCAGAACTGGCACGCGCTATCCACGACCGTGTCGGCCTCGAGCGCGGCCGACTGTCTCGTGAAGTCGAAGCCCGGGAGTTGCGATTCCTGCCCGGGGACTTCGGCGACGGCAGGTGCCGTCTCGCGGGCGGGAGAGCATCCCAGAATGGGAAGTCCGAGTGCGCCGGTTCCGGCGGTCTTGACGAAGGTGCGGCGCGAAGGCTTGGGCGGCTTCGAAGGCATCGCGATCGGTTCTCCTCGCCTGTCAGCGTGTCGAGTCAAACGACGGCTTGCACGGTCAACGACGATCGTCGGCGATCGTCACTTGTATCATCTGCGAAATAATGCATATATTCTCGAT
>DATDHP010000339.1:0-8873 GCA_036521515.1 Vicinamibacterales bacterium | reverse complement strand
GGAGGCCGACGGCCTCCAGCGCGCGCCTGGCCGCGGCCGTCGCCTGCTCCTCCGTGATGCGGTTCAACCGCACGAGCGCCGTCACCCACTCGAGGCCGGTCATCCGGTCGTAGAAGGCATCCTGCTCGGGGCAGAAGCCGATGCGGAAGTAGAGCGCCGGGTTGCCCCAGATCGGCTCGCCCAGGACGCGCACCTGTCCCTTGCTCGGCTTGAGCTGACCGGTTACGAGCTTCATGAACGTCGACTTGCCCGCGCCGTTCGGACCGAGCAGGCCGGTAATCCCGCGTGGCACCGACACCGTCACGTCGTTGAGGCCGGACACCTGTCCGTACCACTTCGAGAGGTGCGTGGCCGTTACGACCGATGCCCCTGGTTCGACCACGTGGAGCCTTTCATAGCAGCCGGCAGCCGGCAGCCGGCGGCCGGCAGTGAACGCTTGCGCCACGAAAGGGTGAAGGCGTCTCGTGGTTCAACCATCGCTCCATTGCATTCCCACTGCCCACTGCCCGCCCGCTGCCCGCTGCCCGCTGCCGGCGGCCGTTCAGACCACGACCTCGACGCCACGGACGCGCCGCTCGAGTATCCAGATCGAACCGGCGATCAGCACCACGACGGCCAGCAGCGCCACCGGCACCGGCATCGCTGGCGGGACCGGCACGCGGAAGATCGCGTCCGCGATGATCTCCAGTGTGTCCTGCGGCGACATCCATGCCCACGCCCGACTGCCGGTGATGGCGCCGAGCGCCTCTTCCATCGCGGCCGTGAAGAAGATGATGCCGGCGTACATGATCGCCACGAAACGGCGGCTCTTCGAGAGCGAGGAGAGGGCAAGCATCATGAACGCCGAGAGGAAGACCTGGATGAGCGAAAACAGCGTGATCGCGGGAAACAGGAAGAGGTTCGCCCGGATGAAGGTCACGTTGCCCGCGAACATGATCTGCAGGAGCAGGAGCAGGATGGCCGGCGCGAAGGTGACGCCGACGAGGAAGACGAGCAGCGTCACCAGCTTGCCGGTGATGTATTCCACGCGAGCGAGCGGCTTCGACAGGTAGATCTGCAACGCGTTGGCGCGCCGGTCGTTGGCGATGAGTCCGGCGCCGGCGTAGATCGTGACGAAGAACACGAACGCACCCTGCTGGTCGAGAAACTCGCGGAACGTCTCCGCCGTCGGCGCAAGAAACCCGGCCTGCGGCACGTTGGCCGACACGTAGATCTGGACCGCCCGGAAGATGAAAGGCGACCAGGCGAACAGGAGCAGCCCGAGGAAGAGCCGCTCGCGCAGCCGCTCGAGGATGCCGCTGCGCGCGATGACCCACCAGCGCCGGCCGTGCGGCTCCCGTCGCCCTTTATAGCGTCTGTATCCCTGGTCGTGGATAGGCATGGGCTGGTTTGCAACGATGAATCGATGACCGATGACCGAATGATTGAATCATCGATCGCCACATTGATGATCAAACCATCCGCTCATCGTTCATCGATTCATCGACTCATGTGCATCGATTCATTTCTCTCCCACGGCACGCGCAAACACGTCCTCGAGCGTCGGCACGCTCGGGCGCAGATGGCGCACCTGCACGCCGATCCGCGCGGCCAGCGTGAACAGCTCCTGGCTGCCGCCGCCATCCGGGACGAACACGCGCATCACGTCCTCGTCGGTCTCGTGACACTCGAGCCCTTCCGCGCGCAACGCCTGCACGAAGTGCTGGGTGTCGCCCTTCACACGCACCTCGAAGACGCGGCCGTGATGACCTTTCAGCCCGGCGATCGGCCCCTGTGCGGCCACCATGCCCTTGTCCAGCACGATCACGTGGTCGCAGGTGTACTCGACGTCCGGCAGCAGGTGCGACGACAGAATCAGGTTCAACCCCTTGTTGTGCGCGATGTCGCGAATCAGCTCGAGCATTTCGTCGCGCCCCTTCGGATCCATGCCGTTGGTGGGCTCGTCGAGAAAGAGCAGGTCCGGGTCGTGCACGAGGGCCTGTGCGAGCTTGATCCGCTGCTTCATCCCGGTCGAGTAGGTCTCGACATTGCGGTAGCGCGCCTCGCCAAGCCCCACGTAATAGAGGACCTCGTGCGCACGCTGCATGGCATCGGCGCGCGGCAGCCCCGCGAGCTCGCCGCAGTACGCCACGAAGGACACGGCGTTCATCCCCGGAATGTGGGCGTCGCTCTCCGGCATGTACCCGATGCGCGCGCGGATGGCGAGCGCCGAGGCTCGCACGTCGAGCCCGAGCACCGTCATCGCGCCGGTATCCGGGATGACGAAGCCGAGCAGCGACTTGATCATCGTGCTCTTGCCAGCGCCGTTGGGACCGAGCAGGCCGACGGCCCCGGCCGGAAACGCGGCGGTAACCTCTCGCAATGCCTGGTTGCGGCCGTACCGCACGCTCACGCGATCGAGGGAAACCGTCTGATCCATTCAGAGGGGTAGACGCATAAAGCGCTCGAATCGTTCGGGTAGCGGGCAGCAGGCAGCCGGCTTCAATCTCACAAGGTTCCGCGCAGCCCCAGCGTGTCCGCCTGTTCACGCATGAACGTGATGACGTTGGTGACGTGCTGTTCGAGCGGCAGTCCGAGCTCGTCGGCGCCGCGGCGCAGGTCGTCGCGCGACACCGCCCGCGCAAACGCCTTGTCCTTCATCCGCTTGATCACCGACCCCGCCTCGAGGTCGAGCACGCTCTTCGACGGCCGCACGAGCGCGGCCGCGGTCACGAAGCCGGCCATCTCGTCGCAGGCGTAGAGCGTCCTCTCGAGCCGGGACTCGCGCGGCACGCCGCTGTAGTCGGCGTGCGACAGGATCGCGCGCATCACCCAGTCGGGGTAGCCGCGGCGCGTCAACTCCTCGCAGCCACGGTAGGGGTGATCCGCAGGCGTCTGATACCGCTCGTAATCGAAGTCGTGGAGCAGCGCGACCACGCCCCACGCCTCCTCGTCTTCCCCGAAGCGGCGCGCGTAGCCGCGCACTGCCGCTTCCACCGCGAGTGCATGCTTGCGGAGGCTCTCGCTCTGCGTCCATTCGGTGAGCAGCGACCACGCGTCGTCGCGTGACAGTGTGCTGGACATCCGGCTCCCCAGAACAAACGCCTGAAAGACACGCGTTTGTTCTTGGAATCGGCGGGCCTCCCGGCCCGCCGCTGGCGCGGATGCGCCGTCTGAACAAAGTGCGGCGCAGACGCGCTGTTGATGTTATCGCACGCGACCTCCGCGCAACGGCATTTCGTTTGCAGCGGCATGACGGCCGCCATGCTGCTCCACCCAACCGACGAAGCCGCCACGCCGATCCCTCGTGCGTCCGTGAGGCAAGCAGAACAGTCGCTCGAAGTCTGGCCCGGCGAACCACTGCTCGGCGCGCATTGGGACGGTCGCGGCACGAACTTCTCGCTGTTCTCCGAAGCGGCGACAAGCGTCGAGCTCTGCCTCTTCGATGCTGCCGGGCGCGAGCGGTCGGTGCGCCTGCCGGAAGTGACGGCGTTCTGCTGGCACGGCTACCTCCCGGGCGTCGGCCCTGGCCAGCGCTACGCCTTCCGCGTCCACGGACCGTGGGCCCCCGGCGAAGGCAACCGGTGCAATCCGGCAAAGACGCTGCTCGATCCGTATGCCCGCGCGGTCTCCGGTCCCGTGAGGTGGGGACCGGCCGTGCTGCCGTACGTGCTCGGCGAGCCCGACACGATGAGCGACGAGGACAGCGCGCCCCACGTGCCGCACTCCGTCGTCATCGACCACACCTTCGACTGGGGTGACGATCGGCCACCGCGCACGCCGCTGCACGAGACGCTCCTCTATGAGGTGCACGTCAAGGGATTCACGGCGCGGATGCCCGAGGTGCCGGAGCGCTTGCGCGGCACGTACGCCGGCCTGGCCAATCGCGCGGCAACGGACTATCTCGTGAAGCTCGGCGTCACCGCCGTCGAACTGCTGCCCGTGCACCACTTCGTCCACGACGCTCACCTGGTCGAGCGCGGAGTGCGGAACTACTGGGGTTACAACACGATCGGCTTTTTCGCTCCCCACGCGGACTACGCGAGCGCGGACAACGCCGACGATCCGGTCCGCGAGTTCAAGGGGATGGTGAAGGCGCTGCACGGGGCCGGCATCGAAGTCATCCTCGACGTCGTCTACAACCACACGGCCGAGGGGAACCACCTCGGGCCGATGCTGTCGTTCAAGGGGATCGACAACGCGGCCTACTACCGCCTGATGAACGATGACCGCCGTTACTACATGGACTACACCGGCACTGGCAACAGCCTGAACATGCGGCACCCGCACAGCCTGCAGGTCGTCATGGACTCGCTGCGCTACTGGGCGATCGAGATGCACGTGGACGGCTTCCGGTTCGACCTCGCCGCCACCCTGGCGCGCGAGTTGTACGATGTCGATCGGCTGTCGGCGTTCTTCGACATCATCCACCAGGACCCCGTTCTCAACCGCCTCAAGCTCATCGCGGAACCGTGGGACATCGGCCCGGGCGGTTACCAGGTCGGAAACTTCCCGGTGCTGTGGTCCGAGTGGAACGGCAAGTACCGCGACGTCGCGCGGGACTACTGGCGCAGCCAGGAGGCAGCGCTCGGCGAGTTCGCAGCCCGCCTCACGGGGAGCGCGGACCTGTATCAGGACGATGGCCGGAAGCCGTACGCGAGCATCAACTTCGTCACGGCGCACGACGGGTTTACGCTGAACGACCTCGTCTCCTACAACGAAAAGCACAACGAGGCCAACGGCGAAGAGAACCGCGACGGTGAGAGTCACAACCGATCGTGGAACCTCGGGGCGGAAGGACCCGCCGGCGATCCTGAGATCAATGCCCGGCGCGCCAGGCAGCAGCGCAACTTCCTGGCAACGCTCCTTCTGTCACAGGGCGTGCCGATGATCCTTGGCGGCGACGAGATTGGCCGGACGCAGCACGGCAACAACAACGCCTACTGCCAGGACAACGAGATCTCATGGCACGACTGGGAACACGCAGACCTGGGGCTGCTGGAGTTCACCCGGCGGCTGATCGCATTCCGCCGCGAGCACCCGAACTTCCGGCGCAGGGGTTGGTTCAAGGGCCAGCCGATCCACGGACACGGGGCGAGCGATATCGCCTGGTTCAAGCCCGATGGCACCGAGATGTCCGACCACGACTGGGCCGAGTGGTTCGCGAAGAGCTTCATGGTGTTCCTGAACGGCGACGCGCTCCTGTCGAAGGACGAGCGCGGCCGTCAGGTCCGAGACGACAGCTTCCTGCTGCTGTTCAACGCGCACGTCGATCCCGTTTCCTTCACGCTTCCCGGCAACCCGTGGGGACAGACATGGGTGCCGGTGCTGGATACGACGCTCGAACGCGGGTTCCACGAGAACGCGACGGAGCACCCCGGCGGGACCGCATTCGAACCGGCCGGCCTGTCCCTGCAGGTGTTACGGCGGGCCTAGGATCGGGCCGGCCTGGGCGCCTCTCGTGCCAGCTCGACCGCACGCTCGATGACAGCCGTCGCCTTCTTCGTGAGGTCGTAGGGCTTCAGATTCTCCGGATCGACGAGCACCGCATCGTCCACATCGGAGCCCGCACGGAGCTCACCCGCAACGGGCCAGCACAGGTAGTCGATGAGCACGTAGTGGTAGCGCACGCGCTGGTCGTCGTCGCGCATGATGCGGTCGAATACCTCGATGACCGGGCCGACCTCGACTTGCAGGCCCGTCTCCTCCAGCGTCTCCCGCGCGACGGCCGCCTCCAGCGTCTCGCCAACCTCGACGCCGCCGCCGGGCAGGCTCCACTGCCCCTTCAGCGGCTCGTAGCGCCGCTTGATCAGGACGACCTTGCCGTCCAGCATGATGACGGCGCCCACCCCCACAATCGGGCGCTCCGGGTACTGACGCGTGTCGTTCGCGCCTGGTGGCTTACGCGTGTCGTTCACGCTTCTATGTTCTCGCTTCCCGGTTCGTGTTCAAGCTTCGGAGTTCAGTTCTGCGTTCGATGTTCTCGGTTCGAGGTTCGCTGTTCCATGTTCGCTGTTCCATGTTCGGGCCGGCTGAAGCCGGCCCCTTGCGTACGTTAATCGCGAGGCTCGATCGTGGGGGCCGGCTTCAGCCGGCCCGAACCGAGAACCTCGAACCGCGAACCAAGAACTGAACCTTGCACATGAACACGAACCGAGAAGCGAGAACCGAGAAGCGGGAACGACGCGTTCACGTTCAGGTTCCTGTTCACTATTCACCCATGACCTTGACGACGACCCTCTTGCGGCGCTGACCGTCGAATTCAGCGTAGAAAACCTGCTCCCACGGACCGAGATCGAGCTTGCCGGCGGTGATGGGCAGGAGGACCTGGTGGCCCATGAGCGTACGCTTCAGGTGCGCATCGGCATTGTTCTCGCCGGTCTGATGATGTTTGTAATCGAGGCCGGAGGGCGCGAGCTTCTCCAGCCAGACCTGAAAGTCGTGAATGAGCCCGTTCTCCCAGTCGTTGACGTAGACGGCCGCCGTGATGTGCATCGCCGACACGAGCACCATCCCTTCTTGTATACCGCTCTTGCGGACGACCTCGGCGACGTCGTCGGTGATCCGGATGAATTCCTGCCGCTTCTTCGTGTTGAACCAGAGGTACTCGGTGGTTGTCTTCATGTCAGCGCGAGCGACGCGTCAGCGTTCAGGTCGAAGCCAGCGGTGACGCCGGCGCGAAGCCGCCTCAGGCCGGCGGCGGCAATCATCGCGGCATTGTCGGTCGAAAGTGCGAGCCCAGGAATGAACACCGGCAGCTCCCTGGTCTCACCGCGCGCGAGCGCCTCGCTGCGCAGCCGGCTGTTTGCAGACACGCCGCCGGCGATGCCCGCGCTGCGCGCCCCGTACGCCCGCGCGGCGTCGAACAGCCGATCGAGCAGCGTTTCCACCACCACGCGCTGAAAGCTTGCGCAGATGTCGGCCACCTCCGCGTCCGTGGCCGGCGGCCGCGTGGTCACGCGCCGCAGCACCGATGTCTTCAGGCCGCTGAAGCTGAAATCTCGCCGGCCGGGCAGGTGCGGGGCGTTGCGGTCGACGTGGGTGAGCCGCGTCTTCGGAAACAGGATTGCGCGGTCGTTTCCCTGGCCTGCCAGCCGATCGATCACGGGCCCACCCGGGTAGCCGAGCCCGAGCAGCTTCGCCACCTTGTCATACGCCTCCCCCGCCGCATCGTCTCTTGTACGTCCAAGGAGTTCGTACGCACCGGGAACCGGAACGCGGTAGAGGCTGGTGTGCCCGCCCGACACGACGAGCACGACCGCGGGCAGCGGCATCTCGCCGTTCTCGAGCGTGAGCGACTCGATGTGGCCAGCCAGGTGGTGGACCGGCACGAGCGGGAGGGAGTGAGCCCAGGACAACGATTTCGCGAACGACACTCCCACCAGCAATGACCCCACGAGACCCGGTCCCTGCGTCACGGCGATGGCATCGAGGCGCGGCGAGCCGGCGTCGCCCAGTGCGCGTTCGACCACGCCGCAGATGTCGCGGACGTGCTGACGGGCCGAGAGCTCGGGAACGACGCCGCCCCATTCGCGATGGATGTCGTTCTGCGACGCGACCACGCTGGACCGAACCCGCCACGGCCGCGCCACATCGCCGGTTTCCCCGACGACCGCCGCGGCGGTTTCGTCACAGGATGTTTCGATGCCGAGGATGATCATTGTGAAGCTGGCAGCAGGCAGCGGGCAGCTGGCAGCAAGAATTCAAACGCGTGAACGGTGCGGACCAACAAGCGCCTTCCCCTTCCTGCGCACGCGTTTTCCCTGCCGGCTGCCAGCTGCCGGCGGCCCGCCTCCTGAATCACTGCCGGCTGCCCGCTGCCCGCTGCCGGCTGTCGACCAGTTGCGCCAGCGACTCAGAATACGGTGCCCGCGCGATGCCGCGCTCCGTGATGATCGCAGTGACGTACTTGCCCGGCGTCACGTCGAACGCCGGATTGCGGACGCGGGCGCCTTCGGGTGTCAGCCGGGACGCGCCGACGTGCGTGACCTCCCGCTCGTCCCGTTCTTCGATCGGGATCCGGCTGCCGTCCGCTGTGTTGAGGTCGATCGTGGAAATCGGCGCCGCCACGTAGAAGGGGATCCCGTGCTCCCCGGCCAGCACCGCTACGGTGTAGGTGCCGACCTTGTTCGCGACGTCGCCGTTCGCCGCAATGCGGTCCGCGCCAACCACGACAAGGTTGACGTTGCCGAGCCGCATCATCGCGCCTGCCATGTTGTCGGTGATGACGGTCGTGTCGATCCCGTCCTTCACCAGCTCCCATGCCGTCAGCCGGGCGCCCTGGAGAAATGGACGCGTCTCGTCGGCCAGTACCGCGATTCGCTTGCCCTGCCCAGCGGCGGCGCGGATGACACCGAGCGCCGTGCCGTAGCCGGCCGTCGCGAGCGCACCGGCGTTGCAGTGCGTCAGGATGCGCGCCTCGTCCGGCACCAGCGCGGCTCCATGCGCGCCCATCGCCCGGCAGCTCTCGACGTCCTCGTCGTGAATGCGGCGCGCCGCGGCTGCGAGCCGTTGCTTGATCTCGTCGACCGAGCAACCGCCGTGCGCGGCTTCCGCGAACACGTCTTTCATGCGATCGATGGCCCAGAACAGATTCACCGCGGTCGGACGCGTCGCCGCCATCAGCTCGCACGTCTTCTGGAACTCGGTCGTGAACTGCTTCGTGCCCGTCGCCTTGCTCCTGCGCATCCCGAGCGCGATGCCCATGGCCGCCGCCACGCCGATCGCCGGCGCTCCACGGATGACCATCGTCTTGATCGCCCTGGCCACCTCAGGCGCCGTCTTGCACGAGACGTACACCTCGACGGCCGGCAATTTCCGCTGGTCGATCATGACGACGGCATCGTCTTTCCATTCGATGGTGGGAAGCATCTCGGTCGATGATAGCAGGCAGC
>DATDHP010000338.1:0-7568 GCA_036521515.1 Vicinamibacterales bacterium | reverse complement strand
GAAGACCACCCGCGCCGCTTCGCCCCCGAGGGTGATCGCCGAAAAGTCGTCGACCGGAAACCCCGAGCCGCGCATCGTAATGCGGCCGCCCTCGACCGCGCGCAGCGGGGTGATGGCCGTAATGGACGGCTCGACCACTAGGTTTCGTCGAGCTCGACGTTCCAGTAGAGGTAGTCGCGCCAGCTCTCGGGCGCGTCGCGCAGGCCGATGGTGATGCGAATCGCCGGCGCCGAGTCGGGACGCCGCGGATGGCGCTTCAGCCGCATGCCCGCCTCTCCGGGGGTGCGCCCCCCCTTGCGACGATTACACGACACGCAGGAGGTCACGATGTTCTCCCAGTCCTTGCGGCCGCCCTGGGCGACCGGCAGGACATGATCGAACGTCAGCTCGGCAGTCGAGAACGCGCCGCCGCAGTACTGGCAGGTGTGATTGTCGCGTGCGTATATGTTCGCGCGGGAAAATGGGACGTAATCGAACCGGCGTTTTATCCTGACGAAGCGGAGGAGGCGGATGATGGAGGGCAGCTTGAAGCTGACAGACACTGCCCTTATCTCGCGGTCGTGGACCGCGATCACCTCTACCTTCCCCTGGCAGAAGAGCGTAATCGCCTTCTGCCAGTGAACGACCTTGAGGGGCTCGTACGAGGCGTTCAGAAGGAGCGTCTGCTCCATACCTGCGCATCATGATGCCCGCGACCCGCCTGAGCTGTCAAGAAGCGGCCCCGGTGAGAAGGCCAAGTAATTCAGGGGGTTACGCGGATAGAATCAAGGAGATGCCCCTTGGCGGACGCCTGTTGATCGTGGTGCTGGCCCTGAACGTCGGCGCCTGTGCGGCGCGCCCCGGCGTGCCGAGGCCGTTTCCAGGGGCCCCGCTGCCCCCTGGCGCCACGCCCGAGGCTCCACGCCAGCCAGAAGACCTCGTGCCACCGCCGGCCGGCGCCTCAGGTCTGGTGGCGATGGCTCTTGGCTACCGCGGCGTGCCGTATCGCAACGGCGGCAGCGACCCGTCGGGGTTCGATTGCAGCGGGTTTATTCAGTACGTCTTCAAACAGGTCGGGACCGTCCTGCCCCGCGAAGTTCGCGACCAGTTCGTCCAGGGAGAGACTATCGACCGCGACGAGGTGCAGGCCGGCGATCTCGTCTTCTTCGAAACCGTCTCCCGCGGCGCGTCCCATGTCGGCCTGGCGATCGGCGGCGACGAGTTCGTTCACGCCCCCAGCTCGCGCGGCGTGGTCCGTGTGGAGCGCTTCACATCCGCGTACTGGGCCCGGCGCTACGTCGGCGCGCGCCGGCTCAAGTAGCTCCCGCACGCGAACGAGCATGCGGCGACATCGATCATAAGGCGGACCGGAAGGTCCGCCTCTACGGATGCTGTGTACCTTGTTGTAGAGGTGTTCGTAGAGGCGGACCTTCAGGTCCGCCTATGCGGCGCAGAACTTCCCTTTGCGCACCAGCTGGCGCGACGTGGAGGGCAGGAATTCGCGCATGACCAGGTCGTCTTCCGTGAACATCGTTTCCATGCGCTGAACCTTCAGCGGCTCCACGCGGCAATCGACCTCGGGCGGCGAATCGGGCTGCGGCGTGAGGACTTCGGTATACCGCTGCGGGTACGACGGGAAGCCGCGGAACGTCGTCCCGACGAGGCCGCCACAGCGGTTCCGGAGCTCCTCGTAGTTGTGCTCGAGGAAATCGTACGTGTCCGGATCCGGCTTGCTGGCCACGTACTGGTTCACCATGTCGACGACGTCGCTGAAAAACCGCTGGCCGTGGCAGTTGGCCGAGTAGGTGCCGTCGGCGCGCTCCATGCGGCGAATGCCCGGGCGCTCGGGATCGATGTGGTACAGCTCGTGGACGATCGTATCGAGCTTCGCAATCCAGTTCGGCTGTCCCTGGTAGTGCACCCGCTTGCGCGACCGCGAGAGCATCTGATCGCAGAAGCGCGGCAGCGCAAACGAGATCATGTAATCGATCTGCTGGGTGCCGATGCGAATCTGGGGCGACTTGGTGACGAACCACTCCGAGCGGCGCGTCAGCTTGCCCGTGCTGCGCTCGCGCCAGAAGTAGTATCCCGGCTCGCTCGCGGGCAGACAGACGCAGTGACACGTCGCGTACGCGCCCTCGGCGTCGGTACGGCCGGCCCTCGCAAAAACCAGGACCCGGCTCATGTCGATGAAAGACAGGGTCGGCACCCGGGCCACGATGTCTTCCATGAGCAGCGAGAGACGCTCGGTGTAATTGATCATTCTCTGGAAAGCGCGCGCACACGTCGCCCGCTGCGTGGTTCTCCAAGCACCTTCAATTGTGAATGCGGGTCGAGCCGCCGCGAATGTAACGCGCGCTTCAGAAACGTGTCAAGCTGAAGGGGAATGCAATCCCGTGCATTTTGACGCTTTTCGAGCGCTTCACACGTTGATCATCGGCAGGCCGCGCAGATTGCTTCACTGAGCCGTACCGCAAATTACGAGACAGGCGGATTCGGTGCGGGCGCGTCGGGCGTGGGCAATGGCTCAGCTGACGGCGGCTGAGCTGGAGCGCTCTCCGGCTCTGCAGGGCTGTCGAGAGGCGCAGCGTCTTCAGCGCTTTCACCGCGCGGCAGCGTCTCGGTTGCGATCTCCGGGGCCGTGTCCGGAGGCGGCACAACCGCTGGCGGCGGCGCCGGCGGCGTGACACCACCCATGCGGGCGAGCAGCATCTGCTGCCGGCGCAGCAGGCGCTGATTCGGCCGTGCGGGATTCAACACGCGCGGGTTGATGATGGCGCCGGCGAGCAACGCGGCCTGTGAGGCCCCCAACGCGGACGCCGGCACGCCGAAATACGTCCGGGCGGCCGCATCGGCGCCCCAGATGCCGTCCCCCCATTCGATGACGTTCAGATAGATCTCGAAGATGCGTGCCTTCGACAGCTCGGCCTCGAGCCGGCGCGCAATGATCAGCTCCCGCAGCTTGCGGAACGGGTCTCGCGACGGCGACAGATAGAGATTCTTTGCCAGCTGCTGCGTCAGCGTGCTTGCGCCCCGCACCGGGGCGCCACGCTGGAGATTGATCTCGATCGACCGGCGGATCTGCTCCACGTCGATGCCTTCGTGGTCCCAGAAGGCATCGTCCTCGGCGACGAGCACCGCGCGCTTCAGGTTCTGCGAGATGCGCGAGTAGGGGACCCAATGCTGCACGTGACGGAGCTTCCTGCCTTCGGCAGCCGCCTGTCTCGCACGCAGCTCCATGAATGCGGTCGAGGCGGGATTCGTCCTCCCGAGCACGCGCACGTCGGGCAACGTGAGATAGACGTGGGCCAGCACCGCGAAACCGGTCGCGGCAAGGATGACGAGAATGCGCGAAAGCCGCTTGATGCGCTTATCCTCCAACGACGATCTTGATGCGGCTCCCGGCCTGCGGCTGCGAACCGGGTGTCGACCTGTTCATGATGGCAAGCGTCGCCGGCGGGATCACGCCGCCCGATCGCTCCGCGATCTCCTGCCACGTGTCGCCCTCGCGCACCACGTAGAGGTCCACGCGATTCGGCCGGATGTTCTCGGCCTCCGATACCGACAGCGGCCGGAACGAACGGATGGTTCCAATGAACGTGTTGTCCGCCTGCTCGAAGACATCCGGCGACGTCAGGCCGATCAGCATGTAGACATTCGTCCCGTGGGCGATGTGCGCGACACGCGCCGCCACGGCGCCGAGATCCTGGACCTGGCCCTGGTACACCCCGATGAATGCATCGAGCCCGTTGATCGTCGTGCGGCCGCCCTGTGCGATTCTGAATCCGGCGCCCTGCATGCTGCTGAGCGCAATCTCCTCGATGTTGCGTCCCTGCGGTCGCTGCACGAGCTCGAGGATCATGTAGACCTCGGCATTCGGCGCTTTCGCAATCACCTGTTGCGGGCTGTTGTTCACTTCCCAGCCCTGCGGGAAGTCGACGCGGAACCGCAGCGGCGGATGAAGGAAGACATGACCCCGGACGATGCCCTGCTCCGGGTTGTCGCCGTAGATCATGCCGTCGACGTGGCGCAGGAACTCGTCACGATTGGCGGCGAAATTCGCGCGTCCGGCTTTCAGCTTCTCGACCTCCGGCCTGATCTCCTCCACGCGTGACAACGGATCCGGGTGCGTGGACAACCAGTTCGGCACGCCGCGGCGGGAGCCCCGAGCCTCGTCGAGGCGTCCGAGCGTCGTCAGGAATCCGGGTATCGCCTCCGGATCCCAGTCCAGCGTTGAGATATAGCGCGCCCCGAGCGCGTCGGACTGCAGTTCGTCGTCGCGGCCGTACCTCAGGAAGAGAACCGCGAGCGCCTGCTCCGAGAGTTGTCCGAACGGGCGAGCGCCCGGGACGAAAATCCCGAGCGCCGTCAGGCCGAGCTGGCCGCCGAAGGCACGCGTGTACTGCTGCGCGGAGTGCCGCGCCGTGACGTGGCCGACCTCGTGCCCCATGACGCCGGCGACTTCGGCTTCGTTGTCGAGGAACGGCAGGATTCCTCGCGTGAAGTAGACGAACCCTCCAGGCACCGCGAACGCGTTGACCGCCGGCTGGTCGACGACGGTAAAACGCCAGGGTAAGTGCGGCCGCTCGGAGATTTTCGCGATTCGCTGTCCGATGCCGGTGATGTACGCCTCCAGAGCGGGGTCGTTGTAGACGCCCATCTCCTGCTTGATCTGGGGATCGGATTCCCGGCCGATCGAGATCTCCTGTGCCTCGCTCATCAGCGAGAACTCGCGGCGGCCGGTGACGGGATTCGTTGCGCAGGCCACCACCAGGCCCAGCAGGGCCGCGATCACCGGAAGGCGGGAAGACATGCCCGTCAATTCTGCAGCACCGGGGCCCCCACGGCGCCTGCGCCGTGGGGTGGGAGCTGGTGTACCTGGATCCCCAGCGCTTCGAGTTGCTGCCGGATGATCTCGATGGTCTGCGGCGTGACGGGGCGCAATGGCGGCCGCGGGGAACCGCCGGTGAATCCCATCAGGTCCAGCGCGGCTTTGAGGCCTGGAATCCCGCAGGCACTTCCGACCGAACGCGCCAGCGGCATCACCCGGCGCTGCAACGCACGTGCTTCGTCCAGGCGTCCTTCGCGCACGTGGAGCCACAGCCGGACGCATTCCTCCGGGAGGAGCGCGGCGAGCGCGAGAATCGCGCCGTCGCATCCCGCGCACAGCGCATGGAACAGCGTCGCCGCCGACCCGGCGAGGAGCGTGAAATCCACGGGCGTGCGCGCCGCGCACTCGGCGATCTGCGCGATGTCACCGCCCGATTCCTTCATCCCGGCGACGTTGGGATGCGCGGCGAGCGCCTCGACGGCGTCCGGGAGCAGGTTGACGCCGGTGTACATCGTGACGTTGTAGAGCAGCACCGGCACGGGCGACGCATCCGCGACCTCCCGGTAGTGACGGATGAACACGTCGCTGGTCATCTGCGACTTGAAGAACGAAGGCGTTCGCACGAGCACGGCATCGACGCCCTGCGCGGCGGCGCGGCGGGTGGCGGCTATCGTGGCTTTCGTGGACTCGCGGCCGGTTCCGGCGATGAGCGGACGCCCCTGCGGCACTTCCTCGCGCGTGACGGCGATGACGCGATCCGCCTCGTCGTCATCGAGCTGCGCCGCCTCGCCGTTGGATCCGAGCACGACGAGCCCGGTGAGCGGAGACTGCATCCAGCGCGCCACGTTCTGGCGCAACCCCCGCTCGTCGACGGTGTCGTCCTGGCGGAACGGCGTCACCATCGGCGTGAAGATCCCCGGAAAGCGTTTCATCCCACGACTCACGGTTCCAATTGTACAGGCGCGCGCCCGCCGCCCTGGACCGCGAGGTTGACGGCGAGCACGACGACGAAGATCGCCGCCGCCGGCGCCAGCATCCATGGCGCCTCGACGAGCAGCGTCACGTTGGCGGCGTCCTGCAGCATCGTGCCCCACGTCGGAACGGCAGCCGGGAATCCGAGGCCGACGTACGAGAGCGTGGCCTCGGCCAGGATGAAGGCCGGCAGCAGCAGCGTGGCCTGCACGACGACGTAGCTGCGCGCCGCCGGGAGCAGATGGCGCAGCAGCATCCGCGCCGGGCCGGCGCCGAGCGCGTGGCTCGCGACCGCATACTCGCGTGTCCGTTCCGACGCCACGATCGCGCGGACCCCGCGCGCCACGATCGGCCAGCCGAGCAGCGCGAAGATGCCGGCGAGGAGCAGGAACACGGTCGTGGCCGGCAGCACGAGCGGCATCACGGCGCGCAGCGCGAGCGCGACGTAGATGGCGGGCAGCACGAGGACGAAATCCGACGTGCGCGAGAGGATCTCGTCGATCGCCCCGCCCGCATATCCCGAGATGCCGCCGACGAGCGCGCCGATCAGGATGGCGGCCAGCGTGGCGATCGCCGCGAGCGCGAGCGTGGCCCTGGCGCCGTGGAGCAACCTCGCGAAAATGTCGCGACCGAACGCGTCCGCGCCAAGAAGCAGCAGCGGACCGCTGCCCTCGTCCACCGACACGAGCCGTCCGCCGGTGAACCACCGGATCGGGACGCTGCGCGTGCGATCGTCTTCGAATCGCCGCTCGAGCCGGCTCACCAGCCGCGACGGATGGATATAGGGCGCCCGCAGGCCATCCTGCAGCACGTGCGGGCGCGTCGGCGGCGCGTAAAGATGATCGTCGAAGCGTTGCTCGGGCGGATTCGGGGCCAGCCACGGCGCGGCCGCGGCGACGATCGCGACGAGCGCGAGCAGCACCAGGCCCGCGCGCCTCACGCCGCGTCTCCGTCGCGAACGCGCGGATCGGCCGCCGCGAGCAGCAGGTCCGCGATGATGCTCCCGATGGCGAGGAAGAGGCCGCCGAGCGCCGCGCAGCCGGCGACGAGGTAGATGTCGCGCGCACGCAGCGCTTCGAACATCAGCCGGCCGAGGCCGGGCCATGCCGTCACGTATTCGACGACGAAGGATCCCGAGAGCAGCGCGCCGATGACCAGGCCGTAGATGGCGCAGATCGGGCGCAGCGACGCTCGCCACGCGTGGCGGATGATGATGTCGTTTCGCGTCACGCCGCGCGCCAGGGCGGCCAGCACGAACGGCTGGTGCACGGTCTCGCTGATCGACTGCGCCTGGAGGCGCTCGAAGGTCGCCGCGATGGGCAGCGCCAGCGCCAGGGCGGGCAGCGGCAGGTGCCACGCCAGATCGGCCAGCCATCCCGACCACCCCAGGTCGAGCGCGTCCACCGACGACATGCCACCGACCGGAAGCCATCCCGTCTGCGCCGCCACGAACACGAGCAGCAGCGACATCAGGAGCGGCGGCAGCGACAGCATGACCAGTGAAGAGCCACGCACGACGGCCGGCACGAGCCCGCCACTGCGGCTGCCTGTGAAGATGCCGAGCGGAATCCCGGCGACGGTCGCGAGCGTGAGCGCCGCCACCGCCAGGATCGCCGTGTTGATGCCGGCCGGTCCGAGCAGCTCTGCAACGGGACGGTTGTAGAGAAAAGAATCGCCGAGGTCGAGGCGCGCCGATCGGCCGACCCACGTCACCCATTGCTGCACCGGGCCGCGGTCGAGATCGAATCGAGCACGTGTGCGCGCGATTTCGTCGGCGGGCGCGAAC
>DATDHP010000337.1:0-10815 GCA_036521515.1 Vicinamibacterales bacterium | reverse complement strand
CCGCCCGCCCTGGATGGCGGGGCGGCCGTCCTGGGTCAGGAGCCGGTACACGTCGACTTCCTGCGCTGCGTAGTCGATCGAGACGTACGAGCTTCTCTGAAAGAACCGCGCCTTGCGGACCCGGTCGCGGCTGATGCGGCTCGCCGTGACGTTGGCGATGCATCCCGACGCAAACCGAAGCCGCGCGTTGGCGATATCGGCGCGTGGCGTGAGCACGTTCACGCCCACCGCCTCGACCGAGACGACCTCGGAGCGGACCACCGCCAGCAGCACGTCGAGGTCGTGGATCATCAGGTCGAAGATCACGTCGATGTCGAGGCTGCGTTCGGGGAAGGTGCCCAGGCGGTGGATCTCGATGAACCGCGGTTCGGACACGAGCGGCAGCGCCGCCGCCACCGCCGGATTGAACCGCTCCGTGTGCCCGATCGCCACAGGCGCGCCACCATCGGACGCGGCGATCAGCCGGTCGGCAGCCTCGAGCGATGAGGCGATCGGCTTCTCGATGAGTACCGGCACGCCGGCCGCAATGAACGGCAGCGCAAGATCCACGTGCGACGTCGTCGGCGTCGCGATGCTGACGGCATCCACGCGTTCGGCAACCTCCGCAGCGTCGGTAAATGCAGTGGTTCCGTATTTCGCCGCGATCTCCCTGGCGCGCCCTGGCCTGGTGTCCACCACGCCAACGAGGTCCACGCCGTCCATGGCGGACAGCAACCGCGCGTGATGCTGGCCCAGATGGCCGACGCCGATGACCGCAATTCGCAGCGCTTGAGTCATGCGCTCCGCGCGCGCCCTAAAGGGCGCGCGCGATCTCCCGGCTCACAATGGCAATGCCCGCCTCGTCGGCGGCGGCAAACACCGCGTCGCCATCGATGACCAGCGTGCGCGACGCGTCGATGGAGAGCGCCGTGACCCCGGCCGCGCGCATCGCCTCGATCGTCGACACGCCGATGACGGGCACGTCGAAACGCATGTCCTGGTTCGGTTTCGCCACCTTGATGACGACCGCTCCGGCGCCGGCGAGGCGTCCGGCGCGGGTCATGACCTCGTCGGTCCCTTCCATCGCCTCGACCGCCACCACCGCCTTGTGTTTCACGGCGATGGTCTGGCCGATGTCGAGCGCCGCGATGGAGTCGGCCATGCGGTACCCGAACTCGAAATCCTCCTGCTCCTCGGACGTCGGGGCGCGACGCGTCAGCACGCCGGGCTTCGCCAGCAGCGGCTGGAGCAGCGACGTCGAGTCGATCAGCTCTATCCCCTTGTCGTGCAGCACCTGCGCAACGGCGCCAATCACGCCGTCGGTGTTCTTGCTTCGCAGCTTGCTCAGCACGGACATGAACGTCAGATCCGGGATGATGCCGCCGGCAAAAATCCTCGTGTGCTTGACCTGCCCGGCCATCACCGCGTGCGTGACACCGGCGTCCTTCATCACGCTGATGCACGTGCCAAGCTGCCCGAGAGAGATCCAGTGGATGGCGCTGCCGTGGCGGCTGGCCGCGTCGTTCAGCTCGGGGAACGTCTCTTCTTTCGCGGCGACGATCGTCACATCGTGCCCCTGCGCGCGCGCCGCGTCCAGCACGAGAAACGGAAAGCGGCCGTTTCCCGCGATCAGCCCCAGCTTCATTCGTCGGCGACCAGTTCCTCGGTCCGGCGGGCCGGGCGGCGAAGGATCACACCGCGCTCCGCGGTCCGGATGAAATCGAGGAGGTACTTGACCTCGGGTGAGGTGAGCGCCTGATCCTGCTCGATCTTGATGAGCGCCCGCGACGCATTCAGCTTGGATGACAGCAGGTACCGGTAAGCGCGCCGAAGCTGGCGGATCGTCTCCTGGGAGAAGCCGCGGCGCACGAGGCCCACGGTGTTCAGGCCGAAGATGCGCGCGGGCCGGTTGCCCACCGTTTTCCCGAACGGCAGCGCATCCTTCGTCACGACGGAGTACCCGCCGATGAAGGCGTAACGGCCGACGCGGCAGAACTGGTGAACGCCCGAGTACGCGCTGATCGTCGCGAAGTCGCCGACCGTGACGTGGCCGCCGAGCGTGGCGCCCGGCCCGAAAATGATCTGGCTTCCGATCTGGCAGTCGTGCGCCACGTGCACGTAGGCCATGACGAGGTTCTGGTCCCCGATGCGCGTCTCGCCGCCGCCGCCGACCGTCCCGCGGTTGATCGTGACGAACTCGCGGAAGGTGTTCCGCCTGCCGATCACGAGCCGCGTGCGCTCCCCCTTGTACTTCAGGTCCTGCGGCGCCAGGCCGATCGACGCCATCGGGAAGATCCGCGTGTCGTCGCCGATCTCGGTCCATCCATCGATCACCGCCGACGCGCCGACGGTGCAGCGCTTGCCGATCGTCACGTCGGGACCGATGGTGCAATGCGGGCCGACGGTGGTCCCTTCGCCGATGCGCGCGGCGGGATGCACGCGCGCCGTCGGATCGACGTGCGCGGCGCCCAGTTCCACGGCGAGCAGCAGTTCTGCCTCGGCGACCGGCTGGTCGCCGACAAAAGCCACGGCCTGCGCTTTCGCCAACCGCGATCGCGCCCGGCCCAGCCGTACGTCGAGCCGGACACGATCCCCGGGTACCACCTTGTTGCGGAACTTCGCGTTGTTCACACCGCGCAGCCAGACGCGCGCGGTCGCCGGCGCTCCGCACCGCTCGAGGATCAACACGGCTGCCACCTGCGTCAGCGCCTCGATCATGAGCACACCGGGCATCAGCGGCGAGCCGGGGAAGTGCCCCTGGAAGAACTCCTCGTTGATCGTGACGTTCTTGTGCGCGACCAGGCGGACACCTGGGTCGTGCTCTGCGACGGCGTCGATCAGGAACGAGGGATATCGGTAGCAGACGCGGTCCAGGAGCGCCGGGAGATCTCTCGATATCGCTAGGGAGTCGTTCACGCTTCTTGGTTCTCGATGCCCGGTTCGTGTTCAGGTTCGGCGTTCAGTTCGAAGTTCAGAGTTCAGGGTTCGTGGTTCTTGGGTCGCGGTTCTATGTTGTCCGATGTCCGCGATCGGGACAAGAACGAACGCCGAACCATGACCCCTGAACGCCGACCCGAGAACGTCGAACCAGGAACCTCGAACTAGACGTCGAACCGCGAACGCCGAACCGAACCTCGAACCAGAACACGAACCGAGAAGCGAGAAGCCAGAAGCGTGAACGGCAGGTTCCTTATTTGCCGGGTGTCGCGGGCGGCGGCACGATCGGCTTTGGCGCGGGCGCCGGGGCAGCGGGCGGCGCCGCCGGCTTCGACTGGGGGGCCGCTGCCGCCGGACGGGCGGGCCCCGCCGCGTCGAAGCGCTTGATGATCTCCGGCGTCAGGTCGAGCGCGGGATCGCCCCAGACCAGGCCACTGTCGACGACGCTGAACATCATGTGGAGCTGCCTCTCGGACGCCACCTGCGCGATGACCGGCGTCAGCTTTCGTTGGAACTCGTCCTGGAGCTGCTGCTGCAGTTGCGTGACCTCCTGCTGCGCGTCCTCGGTGAACCGCTGGATGTCGACCTGCTGACGCTCGATGTCCTTCTGCAGCTGCGCGAGCGCCTGCGGGCTCATGACGCTGCCGCCCGACTCCAGCTTCTGCTGCGACGCCTGGAGCTGCTTGTTCCTGGCGTTCAGCTCCTCGACCTTCTTGTTGTTGAGCGCCTGCACCTGGCTCGTCGCCGCCTTGCCTTCAGTCGACTCGTTCGCGATGCGCTGCACGTTCACGAACCCGTACTTCACGCCCTCGGGGAACGGCCGCGGAATGGCCGGCTGCGCGACGGGCGAGGGGGGCGGGGCCGGCTGCGCGGGAGCCTGACCTGCCGGCGCCCCCTGGTCCGCCGAAGCCGGCGGCGCAGGCGGATGCGCAAAGGTCGGAGCGGTGGCCAGCATCACGCTGAGCGCCGCAGCACCAAAGAACCATCTCATCTCTCGTTGTCCTTTCCTATCAGAAGGTCGAACCGACCGCGAATCTGAACACGAATTCCTTCGCCGGCTGGAAGTTGTTGTCGAGCACCCCCTCGCGCTGGGGGTTGTGCGCGAAGATCAGCCGGAACGGCACGTTCAGGACCGGCATGAAGAAGCGGACCTCGACGCCGGTGGACGTCTTGAAGTTCTTCATCGCAAACTGCTGCCCCTCGTCGACCACCTGGCCGGCGTCGTAGAAGAGGATCAGCCGCACCGGGTTGGCGATCGAGATGAGGTACTCGCCGTTGAACAGCAGGCTCTTGTTGCCGCCGATGACCAGCCCCGTCTCCGGATCGGAGGGCCCGATCGACCGGATGTCGAACCCGCGGACGCTGTACTCGCCACCCATGAAGAGCTTCTCGAAGATGGGCAGAATCTCGGTGGTGCCGACCGGCGCGATGTATTCGGTCTGTGCGCGCACGCCGAAGGAGGTCCGCGCCAGGTGCCGGCGGTACCAGATCCCTTCGAGACGCGGCTTGTAGAACTGGGTGTTCCCACCGAGCACCGCCAGGTCGATCGCCGCCGTGTACCGCTTGCCCTGGTTCGGGAAGATCGGATTGTCGATCGTGTTGTGGACGAAGCTCGGCGTGACCTTGCTGACCGTCCGCCGGCCCCCTGCGCCAATCAGCAGCGAGTCGAACACGAACGGGTTGCGGCGCACGCGCTCCAGCGCATCCGGGCTGATCGAGGACAGGTCGCCCAGCGACACGCTGCCGCAGCCATCATCGCTCACGATGCAGTTCGGATCGAGGAACAACTCGTTGAGGTCCGTCATCCGGACCTGCTCGTACGAGTAGGTCACGAACATGCGGCTGAAGTCGGCGACCGGGAAGCCGAACATCAGGTTGCCGCCGGTCGACTTCTGCGTGTAGTAGCCAACGTACTGCAGCGCGCGCTTGTAGACGTCGAACCCGCCGGTGATGTTGCGGTCGAAGAGGAAGGGCTCGGTGAAGGCGAGCTGATAGTTCTGCGCGCGGTCGCCGGCCTGCATGGACACCGTCAGGCTCTCGCCGCGGCCGAGGAAGTTGGCCGTCTGGAAGGCGAGCTGGCCGAAGAAGCCTTCGTACTGCGACACGCCGGCGCCAAACGTCAGCTGGTTGCGGTTCTGCTCCTTGAGGGCGAGCGTCACGTCCACGGCGTTGTCGCGCCCGGGCGTCTTGTCCACCTTCATCGCGCGCTGGTCCTGCTCGTTGATCTGCTCGAAGTAGCCGAGCTGATTCAGGCGGCGGATGCTGTATTTCAGCGACTCGGTGTTGAACACGCCGCCCTCGACGAGCCGCATCTCGCGGCGGATGACGTTGTCGCGCGTGGTCGTGTTGCCGGTGAAGACAATCCGGTTGACGAAGAACTGCTTCCCCTCCGTGAGACGCATCGTCACGTCTACCGTCGGGTCGCTGTGCGCGCCGTTGGTGCCACCATTGGTCTCGACCGCGGCAAGGAACGCCGGCACCTGCGCTTCCTGCGCCGCGGCCTCGTCGCTCGGCTTCAGGTCCGGGAAGCCGGTGAAGTCCATGTAGCCGCCGGCGCCGTAGATCTCCTGCGCCTTCCGCAGGCCGTCAACGATATCCTTTCGCTTGTACCAGTCGCCCGGCGTCACCTTGAAGAGGGGCCGCAACGCCGCGGAGTTCACGACGGTGTTGCCTTCGATGTTGAACTCGCCGATGCGGTAGCGATAGCCTTCGGTCACCGGAATGCGCAGCTGGATCCAGCGCTCTTTTCCGTCATCGGAGTCCTCGAGCACCTTCAGCTCGGGCTGGCCGATGCGGGCGCGCACGTAGCCTTCGTTCTGGTAGTACTCCATGATCTTGTCGGCGTCTTCCTCGAACTTGGCCTCCTGGTAGGTGCCGCCGCCCGTGAAGAGGCCCAGCAAGCCCTTCGGCTTGTTCTCCTTCATCTTCTTCTGCAGCGTGCCGTCGCTCTTCGCCGTGTTGCCGATGAACTCGACGTCGCGAATCTTGATCTTCGGGCCCTCGCCGACGTTGAAGGTGACGTTCACCAGCTTGGGGCCGCCGGCCACCGGCGTGACCGTGTGCTCGACGGTGGCATTGGTGAACCCCTTTTCCGCCATCATCTCGCGCAGCACGGTCTTGATGCGCCGGATCACGCCGTCATCCAGGAAGGAATCGAGACGCAGCTCGATGCCGCGTTCGCGCAGCTGCTCGTCGATCTTCGTGCGGTCGATCTGCTTGGAGCCCTCGTAGTTGACGATCTTGACCCGCTCCCGCTCCTCCATGTGGTAGGTCACGATCTTGCCGGGCGTGCCGTTCGCGAAGGTGTAATCGCTGGTCTCGATCCGAAGGTCGTCGAGGAAGTTCGTGGCCCACAGGCGCGTGAAGTCCGCACGCATCGTCTGCTCGGCCTTTTCGTCGTAGGGCACCCAGATGCCCTGAGACGCCTGGCTGCCCCGGAGCTGCATGTAATACAGGTAGGTCTGCGCCTCGACGACAGGGACGTTGCCCTGTGCGCTGAAGCAGAGCTCCAGCATGTAGAGCACCGTCCCGGAGCCCGCCGGAGGCTGGGCCGCCGGCACGGGAATCGGGTTCTTGCACGGCGTTACGGCGCCCTGGGCAGCGGCCGGAGCGGCCGGCGGCGCCTGAACAGGAGGCGGCGCCTGGGCGGCCGCAACGCCTGGCACCAGGATGCCCAGCAGGACGGCCGGGGCCAGCATGCGGAATATCAGCTTACGCATTGATGAAAATCCTGTGAAACGCCTAAGTCTACAGGATTTAAGACGCGAAGGGCCAGCGGATGGCCGTCTCGGCCATTGGCGATTCGTCATGTGTGAGTCGTGGTTCCCGGGTTGACGAAGCAATCGCGAATCAATCGCAAATCACGAATCAGAAATCACGAATGAAGGCGGGGTGTCAGCCCCGCCTAGGTGAGCCTGCGTCCGGCGGTGAGCTCCCCCGCCTGGCGATAGGAGAGCTGCCCGCTTTCGAGGAACACCTCGACTTCCCCGTCACGGAGGTTGCCGCGGATGAGCTCCTCCGAGAGCGGGTCTTCGATGTGCCGCTGAATGGCGCGGCGCAGCGGCCGGGCGCCATACGACCGATCCTTCAGCGTGTTCTCGATGATCCAGTCAATCACTTCCGCCGACACGTTGATCTTCATTCGGCGGTCGGCCAGGTTCGCATTGAGCTGGTCGACCAGCAGCGAGGTGATCCGGCGCAGGTCGTCGTCGGTGAGCGCCTCGAAGACGATGATCTCGTCGATACGGTTGATGAACTCGGGGTTGAAGGTGCGCTTCACCTCCCCGAGGACCATCTCGTTCACGTTCTTGTCGATCGCGCCCGAATCACTGGCCTGGAACCCCATCGACGCCTTCTTCTGGATGAAGCGCGCCCCGATGTTCGAGGTCATGATGATGATGGCGTTCTTGAAGTTCACCCGGTTGCCGAGCCCGTCGGTGAGGTGGCCGTCTTCGAACACCTGCAGCAGGATGTTGAAGATATCCGGGTGCGCCTTCTCGATCTCGTCGAGCAGCACGACGGAGTACGGGTTTCGCTTCACCTTTTCGGTGAGCTGGCCGCCCTCCTCGTGTCCCACATATCCGGGCGGCGAGCCAATCAGCTTCGATACCGAATGCTTCTCCATGTACTCGGACATGTCGAAGCGGATGAGCGCGTTGTCGCTGCCGAAGAGGAAATTGGCAAGCGCGCGGGCGAGCTCCGTCTTCCCGACGCCGGTGGGGCCGAGGAAAATGAAGCTGCCGACCGGACGGTTCGGGTTCTTGAGCCCGGCGCGCGAGCGGCGGATGGCGCGGGAGATGGCGGAGATCGCCTTCTCCTGGCTGATCACCCGGCGATGGAGATCGGCCTCCATCCGCAGCAGCTTGTCGCCTTCGTCCTGGTTGATCGAGGCAATCGGAACGCCGGTCCACTTCGACACGACCTCGTCGATGTCGCCCTTCCCCACCACGACCTTCCGCGCGCTCGACTTGACGTCGAATTTCTCGCGCACGAACTGCAGGTTCTCGCGCGCGGAGACTTCCTGCTCGCGGTAGAACTGGGCCTTCTCGAAGTCTTTCTGTGAGACCGCGTTCTCCATCTGCTCGACGGCGACGCGGATCGACTTGTTGATCTCGCCGAACTCCTCGCTGTAGCCCGCCTCTTTCAGCTTGGCGCGGGCGCCCGCCTCGTCCACGAGGTCGATGGCCTTGTCCGGGAGGAAACGGTCGGTGATGTAGCGGCTCGACTGGTACACGGCCGCTTCGATCGCCTCGCGCGTGTATTCGACGTGATGGAACTGCTCGTAGCGGTCCTTCACGCCCATCAGGATCTCGATCGTTTCCTTCTCGGCGGGTGGATCCACCTTGATCGCCTGGAAGCGGCGCTCGAGCGAGCGGTCCTTTTCGATGTACTTTCGATATTCGGCGGGCGTCGTCGCTCCAATGCAGCGGATCTCGCCGCGCGAGAGCGCCGGCTTCAGGATGTTCGCCGCGTCGAGCGAGCCCTCGGCGGATCCGGCGCCAACCAGCGTATGCAGCTCGTCGATGAACACGATGATGTTCGGGTTCTCGGTGAGCTCCTTCATGATCGCCTTCAAGCGCTCCTCGAACTGCCCGCGGTACTTCGTGCCCGCGACGATGAGCGAGATGTCGAGCGCGAGGATGCGCTTGTCCGCGAGGAAATGCGGGACGTCGCCGTAGACGATCTTCTGCGCCAGCCCTTCGACGATCGCCGTCTTGCCGACGCCGGGCTCGCCGATCAGGACCGCGTTGTTCTTCGTGCGGCGGCAGAGGACCTGCTGGACCCGTTCGAGCTCGTAGTCGCGCCCGACGAGCGGGTCGAGCTGGTTCTTCATCGCGGCCTCCGTGAGGTCGCGGCTGAACTCGGCGAGGAGCGGCGTCTCCTTGACGCGGGTGAGCGTCGTCTTTTCGTTCAACAGCTGGACGATGTCTTCCCTGACCGTGTGCAGCCGCATCCCCTTCTCCATGAGGATGCTGGCGGCCACCGATCGTTCTTCCCTCAGGATCCCGAGGAGGAGGTGTTCCGTGCCGATGTAGTTGTGCAGCAGGCGATCGGCTTCCTCTGCCGCGAACTGCAGCACGCGCTTCGTTTCGGCGCTGAACGGAATCTCAACCGACGTCGAGACCTTCTCGCGGAAGACGGTGCGGCCCTCGATCTCTTTGCGTATGTTCTCGAGCGACAGGTGCGAGCGCGCAAAGATGCGGCTCGTCAACCCCTTGCCTTCGCGGATCAATCCGAGAAGGAGGTGCTCGGTCTCAATGGAGATGCTGCCGAGCTGGCTGGCCTCATAACGCGCGAAGAAGAGAACCCGTCGCGCCCGTTCCGTATAGCGTTCGAACATCCGGCCTGCCTAAGGGTTAGAGGTTTTGTTGGCGAGGACAGATACCTCTTGGTGGCCATTATAAGGCAAAGCTCTGGCGGCACCAACGGTTCATCGCGCTAACCCTCACGTGGCATTGGGGTTTGTCCGACCACTCGGGCAGGTGCCTGCCGCTCGCGTCCACTTCTCATGATGCCGGGCAGACTATGAAGGTCCGCTTCTTGCCGATGCCGATTGCCGAGGCTATGGCAATGCAGGCACGCGCAATTCCGGTCGCCGGCCGCGCAGCCACACCAGGATGGCCGCCCCGAACCCGATCGTCCAGGCCGCATACTCCACGCACAGCCCCAGCGCGGCCAGCGGAAAGCCAAAGAGATCGCCACCCAGCAGCGCGGCCGACCGCGCCAGGATCGTCAGGCCTCCAATGACGAGGACCCCGAGAATCACGCAGGCATAGGCGCCCCGCTCCGCCCAACCGAAGCGGCCGTGCAGCATCCGCCCGACCTGGTAGGCCACGCCGGTGAACCCGACGAGGAGGACGACCAGCGCGAGGACGATCCCGAATGGCACGAGCACCAGGAGAGGGATCCCGATGATCGACACGGCCAGCACGACGACCGTGATGACGACCACCGGGACAAACAGCAGCTCGGCACAGAATCCGATGAGGCCGGCCCGCAGCGGGTCGACCGCCGCGCGATCCGCGATCCGCTCGACGACACCAGGTCCGAACGCGACGACGACGAGCGCGAGCAAGGCGAGCAGCGCCACGCGCAGCAGTGTCCCGACCAGTCCGCCGATGCGCCACACGAACGCCCGGCGCATGACATCGCCGAAGGCGCCGAATCTCCACGGGCCGCCACCGACCCCGACGTTGTGCACCTCGCCTTCGATGCGGGCCGTGGCCGCACGGGTCAGTGTGCCACCGATGACGTTGACGTCGCCGTGCACCACCGCCTCGGGTCCCAGCGTCAGCGACCCGCCGACTACGGCGACATCGCCATCCACCTCGCCGTCAACCTGAGCCGAGCCGAAGACGGCGACGACGTCGTCTTCGATCCGCTCGTCGCGTTCGACTCGCACGTCTCCGCCAACCCGCACGATCTCGCCTTGCCGTCGAATGGGGCGCGGCTCGGTGTTCGCGGGTTGCTCGGGAGCGGCGGCGCGCGGGGAGGGGGGCGCCGGTTCGGCCGCCGCCAGCTGCCGCTGCTGCGCAGCGCCGAGGTAACTGGCGCGCAGGACGAGGTCGGCATCGGCCCCGAGCCGTTCGCGCAGCTCGCCGCCGGTCAGCTCCTGACCATTGATCGTCACGGCGCCGTCCCGGATTTGAATGATGCTGACGCGTGCGTCGGGCTGCCGCGGAACCAGGCCGATACCGTTCTGCAGGGCCACCACGTCGTAGCGCTCGCGCAGGCGGTCGCGAAGTTCGGAGACGTCACCGGACGGCTGAGCGTGGAGCGTGAGGGCGAACGCCGCAACGAGCAGAATTCGTGTTGCCATCCTCACCGCCACGGGCCACGGAGACACGGAGGCACGGAGAACGAAAAAGCCCTCGTGATCTCCGTGTCTCCGTGCCTCCG
>DATDHP010000336.1:0-6693 GCA_036521515.1 Vicinamibacterales bacterium | reverse complement strand
CAGGACCATGGCGCACCCCGATTCCGCAGCCATTCTGACGGCGGTCGCCCGTCTCGTCGCGGAATCCCCGTCGCTCAGCGACGTGGTGACGCGAGTCGCTGCCGTGCTGCGCGACGCCATCCAGTTCGATCGCCTGCACGTGCTGCGCCTCGATCGCGCCGAGTCGGTCGTGCTGTACGTCGTGCGGGCGTCGGGCGAGCTTGAGGTCACCGGCCATCGAATTGCGGATGCCGCAGGCGCCGCGGAGCCGACCGACGCCAACGCCCGCTCGCGGATGATCTCCACCGTGCAGGGCCCGCACGTGCGCGGGGCGCTCTGGCTGACATCGGACGCGGAGAACGCCTTCGGCGAGGCGCACCAGGCACTGATGGACAGCGTCGCGGATCTCCTGACGGTCGCGCTCCACCAGGACAGCCTCCGGACGATGGAAACGCTCCGGCGAGAGCGCCTCGAAAGCCTCGAAGGCCTGCTGCACACGATGGCCGAGTCGCTCGACATCCGCCAGATCTTCGGTGACGTGTCTGACGTCGTCCGGGGTGGGCTTCCCCACGACATCCTGGCGATGACGTCGTGGGGGGAGGACGGCCGTTCGTTTCGCGTGTACGCGCTGGCCGGCGCGGAGATCAAGGATCCCGCCTTCTGGGCGCCCACCATCCTGACGGGCGAAGACCGCACCCTCCTCCGCCCCGGATCGTACATCGTCCGCGACGTCGCCGCCGAGATCGCGCCAGACAGCGTGCGTGCGCGCATGTTCGGCATGATGGGCATCCAGTCCGCCCTGCGCATTGCGATCCCACTGGGCAGCGGCATCTTTGGATCGTTGTTCTTTCTCTCCAGGCAGACGGAGGCGTTCGGCGAAGAGGACGTCATGTTCGCGCGGCGCGTGGCGCACCATCTGGCGCTCGCGCTGTCCCATCAGCGCCTGGCCGAGGCGGCGCGGCGCGACGCCGAGGCCCGCGAGACGGCGGCGCGGCTCGAGGCGCAGGTGGCGACGCTCACCCGCGAACTCGAGGCTCAGGGCGGGCACCGGCGCGTCATCGGTCATTCGCGGCAGTGGAAGGACGTGCTCGCGCATGCCACCCGGGTGGCGCAGACCGAGACCACCGTCCTGCTGACCGGGGAATCGGGCACCGGCAAGGAGGTCGTGGCTCGATTCATCCATCACGGCTCGCGGCGGAGCCATGGCCCGTTTGTCGCCATCAACTGCGCGGCGCTGCCCGATCAACTCCTCGAGTCGGAGCTGTTCGGGCACGAGCGTGGGGCATTCACCGGTGCGGTCACCGCAAAGCCCGGCCGCATCGAACAGGCCAACAGCGGCGTGCTGTTCCTCGACGAGGTGGGCGAGATGGCGCTGGCGGTCCAGGCCAAGCTGCTGCGCGTCCTCGAAGAGCGTGAGTTCACGCGTCTCGGCAGCACGCGGCTGCAGCGCGCGGACGTCCGGCTGATCGCCGCCACCAATCGCGATCTGCATGCCGCCATGCGACGCGGCGAGTTCCGTGAGGATCTGTATTACCGCATCGGCGTCTTCGAGATCGCCCTGCCCGCGCTCCGCGATCGACGCGAGGACATTCCCGAGCTGGCCGATTCGTTTCTGGAGGAGATTGGCGAGATCGTCGGCCGTCCCGCCGCCGGGATCTCGCGCGACGCGAGGGACCAGTTGCTGGCCTACAGCTGGCCTGGAAACGTGCGCGAACTGCGCAATGCGATCGAGCGGGCGGTGATCCTCGCCGACGGGGGCTACATCCGAAGCGAGCACCTGCCGGTGACCTCGCCCCGCCAGGTGGCCGCGGGTGGCGGCGACGTGCCAGCGTCCGCAGTGTTCCCCGCGGGCGGCGTCAACCTCGAGGACATCGAGCGCTCGCTGGTGGTCAAGGCGTTGTCGCAGGCGCGGCACAACAAGACGCGCGCCGCCAAGCTTCTCGGGCTGACGCGGGCCCAGCTCTATTCACGCATCGAAAAGTACGGGCTCGCCGAGAGCGAATCGTGACGCTCGCGCGCGTGCAGCGGAGGCTGCTTCAGGCAGCCGCGATCGTCATTTTTCTCGTCCTCGCCGGCGCAACCTACCAGGGCGTGGCCACCGCCCTGGAGCGACGGGAGTTCCCTCATCCCGGGCGCCTCGTGGACGTCGGCGGTCACCAGCTCCACCTCTCTTGCACCGGGGAAGGGTCGCCGACCGTCGTGCTCGAAGCGCCGGCGGCGGGGATGTCGGCGGCGTGGGGCTGGATTCAGCCCGAGATCGCCGAAACGACACGTGTGTGCAGCTACGACCGCGCTGGCCTCGGATGGAGCGAGGCTGGAGATCTCGCATTCGATCCGGCAACGGTCGCGGAACAACTCCACGTGCTGCTCGAGAAATCGGGGGAACGGGGGCCGTACGTGCTCGCCGGCCAGGGGCTGGGCGCGGCCCTCGCGCTGCTCGACGCGAAGCGGTTGGGCGACCGGGCCGTCGCCCTCGTGGCAATCGACCGACCGGCCACCGCAGAGCCGTCGGAACGCGCCCGGGCCACCCGCCTCGTCACGATGTCGCCATGGTTGGCGCGTGCCGGCGTGCTGCGCGCCACGACGATGCTGTCCGCCCGTGCCACCGGGTTGCCCGAGCCCTCGCAGGGCGCACTGCGCGCCTTTCTCAACCGTCCGGATCACTTGACGCGCGCGGCGCGCGAACTGGTCCGATGGGATGACATCGTGACGCTGGCGTCATCCGTCGCGCTGCCGACCTCCATGCACCTGACCGAAATACGAGCGGGCCAGGCGGGCGGTGTCGATTTCCTCACTGATGCAGCCGCGGCGGCGCCCGTCGCGCGCACGATTCTGGACGCGGTGGCGGCAGTACGTGGGCAGTCGACAGAGGGCAGTCGGCAGTAGGCAGTCGGCGGTGAGCCCGGCCGACCACCAATAGGTCGGCCTCCTGCCCACTGCCCACTGCCGACTCGAGCACATGGGTGGCGGGAACCGGTGCGCATCGCCGTGTTACCGTGTGTTCATGAAGAAATTGCTGCTCGCCTGCGGCGTGTTCCTCGTGCTTACAACGTCCGCAGCGGCGCAGCGGCTTTCGGGCGCGGTCGTTCCTGACCACTACACACTCTGGTTCGCTCCGGACCTTCAGAAGGACACCTTCAAAGGACGCGAGACGATCCGCGTACAGTTGAAGGTCCCAGCGTCTTCCATCACGCTCCACGCCGCGGAAATCGATTTCGATGAGGTCCGAATCGAGGCGGGAGGTCGGGAGCAGCCGGCGCGCGTCACGCTCGACGAGAAAGCCGAGACCGCCACCCTGACTGTCCCGGAAGAGATGCCAGCCGGGCCGGCCGCCATCCACATCAGCTATACAGGCATCCTCAACGACAAGCTCCGCGGTTTCTATCGCAGCGAGGCGAACGGCCGGAAGTACGCCGTCACTCAGATGGAGGCCACCGATGCGCGACGCGCGTTCCCTTCGTTCGACGAGCCAATCTACAAGGCGACGTTCGAGATTTCGCTGACGATCGCCAGCGGCGACACCGCTATCTCGAACGGCGCGCAGGTCTCCGATACACCCGGCCCCGAGCCAGGCACCCACACGCTGCGGTTCGCGCGCACCAGGAAGATGTCCACCTATCTCGTGGCGATGATCGTCGGCGACTTCGCCTGCCGCGAGGGCGCCGCCGACGGCACGCCGCTCCGCATCTGCTCCACCCCGGACAAACGTGCCCTCACCGGTTTCGCGCTCGAGTCAGCCAGGCAGCAGCTCGAGTATTTCAACGCCTACTTCGGCATTCGCTACCCGTTCGACAAGCTCGACATCGTGGCCATTCCCGACTTCGCGGCAGGGGCGATGGAGAACGTCGGCGCGATCACGTTCCGCGAGCGCCTGTTGCTGGTCGACCCCGAGCGCGCCTCGCTCGGCGTGAGGAAGCAGGTGGCCTCGATCCTCGCGCACGAGATCGCGCACATGTGGTTCGGCAATCTCGTCACGATGAAGTGGTGGGACGACATCTGGCTCAACGAGGGCTTTGCGACGTGGGCCGAAACCAAGCCCGTGGCGGCATGGCGGCCGGAGTGGAACGTTCACCTGGACGAGGCATCCGCCACGCAGTCGGCGCTCGGCCTTGACGCCCTGCGTTCGACACGGCCGATTCGTACGAAGGTCGAGACGCCCGAGGAGATCAACGAGGTGTTCGATGCGATTGCGTACGAGAAGTCGGCAGCCGTGCTTCGCATGCTCGAAGGGTTCGTGGGCGAGGAGGGCTTCCGAAAGGGAGTGTCCGCGTACCTGACGAAGCACGCCTTCGGGAACGCGGCGGGTGAGGACTTCTGGACGGAGATGACCGCCGTCACCGGTCGCCCCATCGACCGGATCATGCAGAGCTTCGTCGAGCAGCCCGGCGCCCCCGTGGTGTCTGTGCGAACGACGTGCACCGGGACGACGGGCGAGATTATGCTGCGGCAGGAACGGTTTGTTGCCGCGCCGGGCGCCGAAGGACTGCAGCAGAGCTGGACGATGCCCGTGTGTTTCAAGGCCGCCGACGGACAGCCGCGGTGCGAGGTGATCGCGCGGCGCGAGCACACCGTGGCGGCGCCCTCGTGCAACAACGTGTTCGCGAACGCGAAGAACCGCGGCTACTACTTCTCGGAGTACACGCCGGATGGTGTGCGCAGCCTGTCGCGCGTGGCCGCCGGGCTCGAGCCGGTGGAGCGCCTGGGCCTGCTCGGCGACGAGTGGTGGATGGTGCGGGGAGGACGACACGACGTCGGCGTGTACTTGGATCTCGCCGCGTCATTGTCGAATGACGAGACCGCCGCCGTGACCGATGCGATCGCCGGCCGCCTCGAGTTCGCCGACGCGTATCTCGTGCGCCAGCCCGAGAGAGCGCGGTACGAAGGATGGGTGCGCCGGCGCTTCGGCCCGACCCTGCGCGGCATGGGGATTCCCGGCGACCCTCGCGATCCCGATGAACGCCAGAGCCGGCGCGCCACGCTGATTCAATTGCTGGGGGTGGCTGGCAATGACGCGGAGATGCAGCGCCGGGCACGTGCGCTCGCGGAGGGCTACATCGCACGGCCAGCCTCGCTTTCGGGCACGCTCGCGCCGGCGGTGCTGCGGGTGGCCGCTCTTGCCGGAGACGCCATGCTCTACGGGCAGTACGTCGCTCAGGTACACAAGCTCGCCGCGCAGCCAGAGGAATACTACCGGTTCTTCAACGCGCTTCCCTGGTTCCGCGATCCCGCGCTCATCAGGCGGACTCTGGCGTTTGCGATCTCACCCGTCGTTCGTACACAGGACACAGGAACACTCATCGCGAACGCGATCGCGCGGCCGTGGAGCCAGGACAGCGCGTGGGAGTTCACGAAAGCGCAGTGGCCCACGCTCGTGCAGAAACTGGGCACGTTTCAGGGAATTCCCACGATCATCTCGTCGCTGGGATCGATGTGCTCGACAGAGAAGGCAGCCGAGGTCCGGCAGTTCTTCGCGAAGAATCCTGTTCCGTCCTCCGGGCGGACGTTGCGGCAGGCGATAGAACGAATCGAAACCTGCGCGGCCCTCGCCGAGCGGCAATCGGGACCGATGGCCGCCTGGCTGCGGACGGCCCGGTAGGTCGACCGCTTCTCACAACCACGGGCCCCGGAGGCGCGGAAGCGCGGAGAATGTTTGGCCTGGTTTTCTCTGCGTCGCCGCGTCGCCGCGGCTCGTCTCGGCTATTTCGCCAGCGGATCCGGGCGGAGCTGGAACTTCATCACCTTTGGCGGCGTGCCCTTGCCCGTCTCCATGTGGAACGGGGTGCGGGAGCTCACCGTCGACCAGAGTCCCCTGCCCTTCCAGCCAGCGCCCGGATCGTCGATGCGGCCATCCATCCACTTCGCGTAGAACCCCATCGGGTACGGAACGCGGAGCACGACCCAGTTCCCGTCCTTCAGCGCGAGCAGGCCGTCGGACTGGTTCCCGGTGTTGATCGGCGTATTCGCGCCGAGGCCGAGCGTGTCGAACTGGTCCACCCAGGTGAAGTAGCTCCCCTCGGCGCTACCCGGGTCCGTCACGTTCTTGAACTGCGGGAGCGGCTCGGCGTAGAGCGTCCAGCCCTCCGGGCAATGCTTCCCCGTTGCCTGGGGTCCGTTCAGCGGCGCCTTGCACTTCCGTCGATCGAAGCTGGCGAGGTGTCCACTCCCGAGCGCCGCCCAGGCAACCCCGTTCCGGTCGACGTCCATCCCGCGGGGCTGATAGCCCGCGCCGGCGGCCCCTGGACTTCCCCACGGCAACTCGTAACGCTCGACGAGCGCTGTCGCCGGAGGATTCGGACCGGGGGTGAGCCGGACGATCGCGCCGGGGAACCCTGCCTGCGCCGCAAGGACGGAGCCCCATACCGACCCATCAGGGGCGGGAGATGCACTGTAAGGCGGATCGCTGATCCTCGTGTCCTTTGCCGGATCGGCCGGCTGTCCAGGCTCGACGTACGCGTCACGCTTGCCATTTCCGTTCGTGTCCAGGACAAGCGCCGTCCAGCCCTGCGCTTTCATCTCGTCGCCGGTCTCGTCGAAGATCCTGGTGTTGAGCCAGCCGAAGACCTGGCTTCCATATCCGTTAGCCCAGATGGTGTTGTTGGCGTCCTCGGCGAACATCAGGTGGTGCGTCTCGAAGCACGTGCTGATATGCGTGTACTTCTTCGATTGCGGATCGTAGCGGGCGAGATGGCGCCCAGCCGTGCTCAACGGGAACAC
>DATDHP010000335.1:0-1764 GCA_036521515.1 Vicinamibacterales bacterium | reverse complement strand
GGTACAATCCGGCCATGCGTCGTTTCGGGCTCTTCGTGACCGTCGTGACCTGCGTGGTTTCCGCCGGCGCGCAAGCGCCACGACCATCTGGTGCGGTCACTCCGGAAATCGCTGCCCTCCTCAGGAGCATCAAGGCCGCTGACAAGGGGCAGCTCGCCATCTCGGAAGAAGACGGCCGGTTCCTGCGCGTGCTGGTCGTGACGCGTGGCGCCAGGTCGATACTCGAGATCGGCGCGGCGAGCGGCTACAGCGGCATCTGGCTCGGCCTGGGTGCGCGCGAGACGGGCGGCCGCGTGGCGGCAATCGAGTACGACCCGCAGCGGGCGAAGGAAGCAACGGCGAACGTCAGCAGGGCCGGCCTCGCCGACGTGGTGCGCGTGGTGCACGGCGACGCCTTCAAGGAGATTCCCAGGCTGCAGGGCACCTTCGACTTGGTGTTCCTCGATGCGTGGAAGCCCGACTACAAGAAGTTCTTCGACCTCGTGTATCCGCGGCTCGCCAGCGGCGGACTGTTCGTCGCGCACAACGTGGTGAACAAGAGAGACGAGATGGAACCATTCCTCAGGACGGTGCTGACGCATCCCTCGCTGTACACGACGATCGTCTCGCCATCGGCCGAAGGCATGTCGGTTTCCTACAAGAGGAAGTAATTCAAAATGCAAAATGCCAAATGCAAAATGCCAATGCGAACGCCGCGTTAGCGCGCCTTCTTGATTTCCTTTTTTGCATTCGGCATTTTGCATTTTGCATTTCTGCATTCAGATGAAGCCGGTCCACATCATCGGCGTGCCGCTGGATCTCGGCGGCGGGCGCCGCGGCGTCGACATGGGGCCGTCCGCGTTCCGGATTGCGGGCCTCGGCGACCAGATCCATGCGCTCGGCCGTGCGGTGTTCGACAAGGGCGACCTCCCTTCGCCGTCACCTGAGAGCAAGCGCCCCGCCGACAAGCGGAAGAAGTACATCCGCGACATTGCCAAGGTGTGCCAGCGGCTGTACGACGTCACGCTGAAGACGCTCGACGATGGGGCGCTGCCGGTGGTGCTGGGCGGAGACCACAGCCTCGCGGCCGGATCGGTGGCCGCGAGCGCGGCGTGGGTACAACGGACGACGTCTCATCCGATCGGCCTCGTGTGGGTGGACGCGCACGGCGACATGAACACGCCGGACACGACCTCCAGCGGGAACGTCCACGGCATGCCGCTGGCGGCGCTCCTCGGACAGGAGCCCATCGAGCTCGCCTCGATCGGGTCCTCTCCGTCCGTCCGCCCGCAGCACACCGTGCTCCTCGGGATCCGCAACCTCGACGAAAAGGAGAAAGAGCAGATACGCGCGTCAGGCGTGCACGTCTTCACGATGAAGGACATCGATCGCGACGGTATCGCGAAGGTAGCCGAGCGCGCGCTCGCGCTCGCGCTCGACGGCACCGGCGGTGTCCACATCTCGTTCGACATGGATGTGTGCGATCCGACGATCGCACCAGGCGTCGGAACGCCGGTGAAAGGCGGCCTCGACTATCGCGAGGCGCACATGGTGATGGAGATGGTGGCCGATTCCCGCCGCCTGGTTGCGCTCGACCTCGTCGAGGTCAACCCCACGCTCGACATCCGCAACGTGACGGCCGAGTTCGCCACGGAACTGGCGCTGTCGGCGCTGGGGAAGAACATTTTGTAAACGGCGGCTGGCAGCAGGCAGCAGGCAGCGGCCGACAGCCGGCTGCTATGCGGCGAGCATCTCGTCCAGCGCGTTGATCAGCCACGTGAGCGA
>DATDHP010000334.1:0-2253 GCA_036521515.1 Vicinamibacterales bacterium | reverse complement strand
GGGGGGGGGGGGGGGGGGGGGGGGGGAGTAAGGAGGCGGGTAAAGCGGGTCGGGCTGGTGGGGCTCGCCTGTCACATGTGGACGACGCGGGGCGGGTCCGCATGGTCGATGTGGGCGGCAAGCTGGTGACCAGCCGTGAGGCAGTGGCGCGCGGCGAGATCATGATGAGCGCGACGGCGCTCCGGCAGATTCGCCGCGGCGCCGTCGCCAAGGGCGACCCGCTGCAGGCCGCGCGTCTCGCTGGCATCATGGCGGCCAAGCAGACATCAACCCTGATTCCGCTCTGTCATCCGCTGCCGCTCTCGCATGTCAGCGTCGAGCTGACCCCCACCTCACGCGGGTACCGCATCGAGGCACGCGTGCGCACCAGCGCGCAGACCGGCGTCGAGATGGAGGCGTTGACCGCCGTGTCCGTGGCCGCGCTGACGATCTACGACATGGTCAAGGCCGTGGACAAGGAGATGATCATCGGGGACATCTGCCTGATCGAAAAAACGGGCGGTCGGTCCGGGGTTTATAGACGCCGATGATGAATCGATGAACGATGAACGGATGACGCTGGGGAGAGGGACTGTGAGCGCAGGAGCTCCGCCGGGTCGATCACTCGGCGGAATGATAATCGACTCGCGACTCGGGCCGGCTGAAGCCGGCCCATCGTGGGCGTCGGAGCAGAGGGTTCTACCAGCCGCCGTGGCCGACTGCCGCGGCGCGGAGCTGCGCGCGGCGGTTCCGGCGCTGTCGAACCTGTTTCCACGCCATCCGCAGGCCGACCAATGTCAGGATGCCGCCCACGGCGCGGTCGAGCGCATGTTCGGGGAGGTGCCGTCTCGCATACCTGCGCGGCGTCAGCTCGCGGGCACGGATCTCGAGCTGCGCGATCTTGCGATCGAGGTCGGCCCGTGTCCGTATCATTTCCGACTTGATGACAGCCGCTTTGCTATCCATTCAGAATTCTCCTTCAGGGTCGAGACGGTTTCTTCGGGGACGGCGTGAATCCGCTGCAGTTGTCTGCGCCCTGACGACATCGTCACGACGCCCACCAGGCTGAGCAGCACCGCCACGATGAGGAAGCCCGACCAGATCGGCCAGTTGAGCAGGTCGGCAAAGCCAGTGGCCAGCGCGACGAGCAGCAGGAACCCGCCGCAGGCCAGCGCCACCGCGGCAATGGCAAAGCTGACGGCTGCCGTGCGGGCGCGGCCAGCTTGCTCGCGGATCTCGACCCGCGCGAGCTCGATCTCCTCGCGGATCAACGTGCGGATGTCCATCAGGATGCCGCGCAACAGCCCTCCGATGGAGTCATGAACGACTTCTGTCTGCGCCATACCAGGGTCGGAGCAATACGGATGCCGGGGGAGGACGGAAAGTCGGGATCCGGGATCCGGAATCCGGCATGCGGGATCCGGGACCCGAGACGCTGGGTTGGCGAATCGGCTTCGAGCTCAGCGTCCGGATCGCCGATCCCGGATCCCGGATCCCGGTATCCCGTCCAGTGGCGGAGGCTCAATATGAATCACCACATCCACGAGCTGGGGAAACCGGGACATGAGCTTGTCTTTCACGACGTGCGAGGTCGCGTGGGCATCCTCGAGCGGCGTACGGCGGTCGAGCCAGACGTGCAGATCCATGAAGGCGTGATCGGCTGAGCCGCGCGTCCGGATCTTCTCGCAGCCGATGACGTCGGAAACCGAGCGCACCACGGCGCGGACGTCTTCCTCCGCGATCACGACCTCGTCCGACAGGATTCGTGATGCGCCCTTGGCGATTCCCCAGCCGGCGTGGCCGATGAACCCGGCCACCAGCAGCGCCGCCAGCGGGTCGAGCAGCGGGAAGCCCCACCACACGCCCAGCAGCGCACCGAGCACGGCGGCCGATGTCAGCACGTCGCTTCGCGTGTGCATTGCGTCGGCTTCGAGGACCTCGCTCTTGAGGCGGCGCCCCTCGCGCAGCTCGTAGCGCACGACGAGCACGTTGATCACGAGCGTCACCGCCATCACGCCAATGCCCTCCGGGAACACGCGAGGAGTTCCGCCGTTCATCAGGCGATCGGCCGCGGCTGTCACCACTTCGAGCAGCACGACGATGAGGAACAGGAGAATGCCGACCGAGGCCATCGTTTCGTACTTGCGGTGCCCGTACGGATGATTGCGATCGGGCGGCCGCCGCGCGATCGACACGCCGACCAGCGCGACCACGTTCGACGCGGAGTCTGTCAGGGAGTGAAAACCGTCGGAGAGAATGGAGACCGCCCCGGTC
>DATDHP010000333.1:0-9814 GCA_036521515.1 Vicinamibacterales bacterium | reverse complement strand
TGCTGATTCATTCAGAGCCGGCTGCCGACGTGTACTCGCGCATCACGCGGCTAGTGCGCGGCGAGACGATGCAGGTCCACGCTGGAGGCAGCCACGTCTCGATGGAGGTCGACCGCTTGCTGCCGAAGTAGTCGGATGCGCAAAAAAGCGTTTGACAAGAGATCGAGGAGTCCGTACTTCCGCGCCGGCGCGCGGGGCCGCAACGTCTTCGCGGAGGCCTGGATCAGGAACGCATTCGACACGCGGTACATTCCCGCGGCGTTCGCGTATTTTCCCGTTCGCGCCGTCAGGGTTTGTCGGGGAGGTGAGGCGACCGAGGACGTTCGGCATCCGGGCAGGCGTGACGTTCCAGGCCGTCCCGCTTCCAGGTTCTCACAGCGTGGTTCGTGTTCAGGTCAGTTCTGCGTGTGAAGGAACCACGAACAGGACCTGAACACGAACGATGTGACGTGACAGGGCGCTCCTTACTGCCTTCAGCGCTTCGACGTGGCGGTCGCGTGCGTACTCCTTTGCGATTGCCGCGATCGTTCGATCAGTGTCGTCGCCATGTGTCGCCCCGGGCCGGTTGGGCCACGCCATCTTCCAGGCGAATCCTCGACACCTGTAAGGTCTTTATCGCGCCCGGGCCATGGTTCACTTAGCGACTTCGATTGCCGTGGCGATGCGATCCGCCCCCTTCGTCATGAACTGCACCGTCACCTGTCTTCCGGACATGGTCGCGAGCCCGGCGACGCCGCCCTGCGCACCCGTCACCTTGGTCTCATCGTTGTACTGGAAGACCTGATCCTTCTTCTCGACCGAGATCGTGAGCGTCCGCTTTGCCGCATCGACGGAGATCAGCTCCCCCCTGGCGGTCTGCGCCGGAGCCTTCTCTTGCGCCTGCCCCGCCTGAGGAGCTGCCGGCGGCGCCTGCCCCGCCTGAGGCGGCGGCGCCTGCCCGGCCTGAGCAGCTGCCGACGGCTGAGCAACGGAAACGAACGCAACGAGGGCGACCGCTGCCACCAATCCACTTAGAGTTATACGCATTGTTGACTTAGCCTCCGTCTTGCGAAGAGAGCGAAGACCATACCAGTCAGGCGTACTGTGGACTCGCAGCGCAGTTCGAGGGCAAACGTCAACTGCGGGAGGGCTTCATATCGTGTAGGTTTTTCACGCGGCCGTCACCGACGCGCAGTAGCGCGACCGTGTCATCCCCGGTCCGGGCGATCACCTGGTCTGATTGGTGGAAGCCAGGCCGACAGCGGGCTCCGGTCCAAGGAAGCGCGCGAGATCGCCCTTGGTGTCTCCACGCTTCCAGACCTTCTCGTAGACGCGCTCCAGAGTGTCACGGCTGACGACCCGCATGGCTATCTCGTTGGCGAGCTGTTCGGTCTGCAGAAACGGGTGATGCGTGAACACCCACACGTGCCCCAGTTCGTGGGCGATCGCCGCTTCGAGCTCGTCGCCGCTCAGAACGTCCAGGAACGACGCTTCGATGGAGAGCCGAAACGCACCCGATGGTTCGGCGGGTGCTTCGACGGACATCATCAGGGCGTTGCTCGGTACGAGCGAGACCGTCACGGAATGACGGATGGACAGCCTCTCCCGCAGATCGTTCACGAGTGACTGCAGACGCGGCAGATCCGTGTGCGCCACTGTACTGCGCTCCTGAGCGAAGCACTGCGTTGACAGACCGAGCGCCATCAGGCTGGCGACGAATCCAGAAACGGCTGCATGGACAGGCACACGAAAGGGCACTGGTTTCCGTAGACGGCGGGAGCGAGCGCGCATTGGTACTGCTTTTGTTCTCTACTGCCTTTCGCCTGTACGTCACCAATGCCCGGCAGGATGGGAATTTGCGTGACGAGTCTCTTTTGATTGGATTGTCGGTTCGACTAGGGTAACAGATTAGCTTCCGCCTGTCTTGTCAGCGAACTGATCCGGTAACGATTACACGGTAAGCCGTTCTGCTGAGCCTGGGGTTCGCGGAAATGGAAGAGCTGTAAGAAATAGATGAGCTGTGAGCCTACTGCCGGGCAATCGCCGGAGCCCCGCCGCGCAGCACATACTTCTGGATCTTTCCCGTGGCCGTCTTCGGCAGCGCGTCGACGAAATGGAAGGCGCGCGGCACCTTGAAGTGCGCCACGTTTTCGCGCGCGAACTGGCGCAGCTCGTCGGCCGACGCCGTCGCGCCGGCCCGCAGGACGATGAAGGCGTGCGGCGATTCACCCCAGTGCGCATCGGCGACGCCGACGACGGCGGCCTCGAGCACGGCGGGATGGCGCAGCAGCATGCCCTCCAGCTCCACCGACGAGATGTTCTCGCCCCCGCTGATGATCACGTCCTTGAAGCGATCGCGGATCTCGACGTAGCCGTCCTCGTGCACCACCGCGGCATCGCCGGTGTGGAACCAGCCGTCGCGAATCGCCGCGGCGGTGGCGTCCGGATCGTTGAAGTACCCGGCCATGACCACGTTGCCGCGCGACACGATCTCCCCCATCGTCACCCCGTCGTGCGGCACCTCGCGTCCTCGCTCGTCGACGACGCGCAGCTCGCCTGATGTGATCAGCTCGACTCCCTGTCGCGCCTTGATTGCCGCACGCCTGCCCGCCGGCAGGCCGTCGTCTTCCGGGCGCGCCTCGCAGACCGTGATGAACGGCGCCGTTTCCGTGAGGCCGTAGACGTGCGTCACGGTCCAGCCGTAGTCTTCCTCGATCCGGGCGATCGTCGCCGCCGCGGGCGGCGCGCCCGCCGTGAACACACGAACCCCTGCGGGCGCGGATGCCCGGGCCTCGGCCGGCGCGTTGGCCAGGCCGATCAGGACCGTCGGGGCCGCGCACAGCATCGTGATCCGTTCTCGTGACACGTGCTCGAACACGGCGGCCGGCTCCACCTTGCGCAGGCACACGTGCGTGGCGCCGACGGCGGTCACGGTCCAGACGAACGTCCAGCCGTTCGCGTGGAACATCGGCAGCGTCCACAGATACCGATCGGCGGCGGTCATGGGCGTATGCACGAGCACGCCGATGCTGTTCATCCAGGCGTTGCGGTGCGTGATCATCACGCCCTTGGGGCGCGATGTCGTGCCGCTCGTGTAATTGATGGTGAGCAGATCGTTTTCTCCGATCTGCGGGACGGGGCGATCTTCCTTCCGGCTGAAGCCGGAAGCCACTGTTTCGTAATCCTCCCATCCGGCACGCGCGCCTTCGAGGGCCACGAAATGGCGCACGTGGGGCAGGTGGGGCCTGATCCCGTCCACCGCATCGAGATAGTCCGCATGCGCGCAGACGACCGTGGCGCCGCTGTGCGTGATGAGGTATCGGAAGTCGTCGGCCGTGAGGCGGTAGTTGATCGGGACGAGGACGGCCCCGAGCATCGGCACGGCGTAGAAGCCCTCGAGGTGGGCGTGGGTATTGGGCGCGATGTACGCCACGCGATCGCCCTGCCTGACACCGGCGGCGTGCAGCCAGCCGGCCCACGCGTCGCAGCGGTCGAAGAACTGCTCGTACGTCCAGCGCCCGGCGCCGTCGACGACCGCCTCGCGGTGGCGATACAGGCGGCGCGCCCGGCGCATGAACTCGAGCGGTGTCAGCGGGGTTTCCATGGGAACTCCCAATTCCCAACTCCCAATCCCCAAATTCCGGTTCCCTTGGGAGTTCTTGGGAGTTGGAGGTTGGGAGTTGGGAGTTGACCGATCAGTTGAGAGTCCAGAGCGTCAGCGTCGACACGTCCTTCACGAAGATCCTGTTCCCCGAGATCGACGGTTGCGCCCACGTCTCGCTGTCGGCCACCTTGTAGCGCTTCACCTCCTCGAACGCCGCCGCGTTCCGGCGGAACACGACGAGCTCACCATCGTCTTCGAGGCTGAACACGAGATTGCCCGATCGGGCGAGGGACGCGTTGGCCGCCTGGCGCGGCTCCGACATCCACACCGTTTTGCCGGTTTTCGCGTCGAGACCGTAGTACTGCCCCATGTTCCTCGTCGAGAGGCCGAAGACCACGTCGCCCAGGACGACCGCGTTGGTCATCCGCGTCTGTCCCTCGGGGTTCTCCCACGCCGTCGTCGGCGCCCACTTGTTGTTCTGCCTGGCGATGGTGATCGCGGTCGCCGGCTTGTTGTTGTTGGACAGCAGGACCGATTGACCGACGATCACCGGGTCCAGCGAGTTCGTATGGTTCGAGCTCGCGAACGGCGTTTCCCACAGCAGCGTGCCGGTTGCCGGATCGATGCCTATCAGCTTGGTCTGCGTGTTGGTGACGAGCTGGCGCGTGCCGTCGAACTCGGCGATGATCGGCGAGCCGTAGCCGGGACCGTCGCCGGCCCAGGTCCATCTCACCGCGCCGGTATTCACGTCGTAGGCCGTCAGCGCGCCCTTGTCGTGCCCGCCGACGTGGAAGATCACGAGGCCGCGCTCCACGATCGGCGAGAACGAGTGCGACGTGTACATCGGCATGTGCTCGGGCGTCCCCGGCTTCTGCCACAACTGCTTGCCCGTGGCGGCATCGAAGGCGGTCACGGTGCCGGTCATGCCGATCGAGTACAACCGCCCGTTCGAGAGCGTGGGGGTCGACTTCGGGCCGGGGCCATGACGTACGGCGGAGCTGTTCATCGTGAACGTCGCGGGATAGCCGGTCCGCCACAGGCTCTTGCCGCTCCCGGCGTCGAGCGCCTGCATCACTTCCTCGTCGCCCTGCCGGGAGAAGATGTAGACGCGATTGCCGGCGATGAGCGGCGTGGCATAGCCGGTGCCCACCTCCACTTTCCAGCGACGCGTCAGCTGATCAGGCCACGGTTTCGGCTCCGTGAACGAGGGGACCACGCCGTCACGGTTTGGCCCGCGCCACTGCGGCCACTCCGGAGCCTGGCCCTGTCCAGCGACCACGCTCCCGAGCGAAGAGATGATAATGGCGGCAAGAACGATAAGGCTGCGTCTCATTGAGGCCTCCTGAACGGCGCCGATTCCGGCGGTATCCTAGCACTTGATCAGGGAGGAAGAACATGCGCTCTCATACCGTCGCCACCCTCGCGTGCCTGGTGCTGATGCTGACCTCCGCTGCCGGGCAGACCGGGGCCCCCGCCGCGCGTCCTGTGGGCGGTGGGGTGGAGGCCCCCGCCGGCCTGGATTGGCCGCAATGGCGCGGCCCGGAAAGAAACGGCATCTCGCGGGAAACCGGCCTGGCCGCTCAATGGGCGGCCTCCGGCCCACCCGTCGTGTGGTCCTCCACCAACCTGGGCGCCGGCTACGGATCGATTGCCGTCAGCGGCACGCGCGTATTCGTGCAGGGGCTGAGAAACCGCGACAGCGTGGTCGCCAGCCTGAATCGCGCGGATGGCAAGGCGATCTGGACCCGCGTGCTCGGGCCTGGCAGCGGAAACGATCAGGGATCGGGACCGCGCGGCACGCCGACGGTTGACGGCGATCGGCTCTATGTCCTCACGGAGAGCGGCGACCTGGCCTCGCTCCGCGCGGAAGACGGGACCGTCCTCTGGCAGCGCAACATCCTGCGCGAGTTCGGCGGCCGCAACATTCCGTGGCTGATCAGCGAGTCCCCCCTCATCGACGGCAGCAACGTGATCGTGACGCCCGGTGGCCGCGGTGCCGGCATGGTGGCGCTCGACAAGATGTCGGGCAAGACGGTGTGGGTTGCCAAGGAGCTGAGCGACGAAGCCGGGTACGCCTCGCCGATCGTTGCCGACGTGCAAGGCGTGCGCGCGATCATGACGCTCACCGCCGAAGCCGGCGTGGGCGTCCGCGCGTCGGACGGCAAGCTCCTGTGGCGCTACCGCCCCGTCGCCAACAGCACGGCCAACATCACCACGCCGGTCGTCGCGGACAACAAGGTCTTCTACACCTCGAGCTACGGCACCGGCGGGGCGCTCCTTGCGCTTGGCGCGCGCGACGGCGGCCTGACCGCGCAGGAGGTCTACTTCACGCGCGACATGCAGAACCATCACGGCGGCGTCATTGTCCTGAACGGGTACCTCTACGGGTTCCACAACTCCATCATGACCTGCCTGGAGTTCGCGACCGGCAAGCAGGTGTGGCGCGATCGCTCTGTCGGCAAGGGCTCGATCACGTACGCCGACCGGCACTTCTATGTGCTGAGCGAGGACAACGTCGTCGGGCTCGTCGAGGCGACGCCGACGGGCTACCGCGAGAAAGGCAGGTTCAGGATTGCGGATCAGGGATGGCCGTCGTGGGCGCACCCCGTCGTCAGCGGCGGCAGGCTGTATATCCGGAACCAGGGCGTGCTCAACGTGTACGACGTCCGGGCCCGCTAACAGGCTCCGGGTTCCAGCCTGCGCGCTCCGGTCGGGCCGGCTGGAGCCGGCCCCACGTGCGACGACGGTCGTGGCGGCCGGCTTCAGCCGGCCCGTCACTTCAGTCTCGAGAGGTGGATGCGCGCGACCATGTGCATGTAGCCGCCTGCGTCCGCAAACCGATCCTGCGCGGCCACCTTGATGTGCTCGCTGGCGCGGCGCGCATCTCCCACCGCCTCGTAATACAGACCAAGGTAGAGGTTCGCGTAGAACTGACCGTCGGGTCGCGATCCGCCCGCGGCCAGGACCTGCGCGGGGTCCAGCTTGCCGCGGAACATTTCGTAGACCTGCCGCATCGGCACACGCGGATCGGGGCCGACGGGCAGCAGCGCGGCCCTGGCCCGATCGGGCGACTCCGCGCGGGCGACGCAGAGGAAGTGCCACGCCGCGTTCTCGACGTCGTCCGGGTTGACCGTCCGGTGCAGCTCGAACTGCCGTCGGCAGTCGCGGTAACGCCCCGCGTAGTAGAGCGCGATGCCGCGCTGCCAGAGCTGAGGCTCGATTGCAGGCGCCACCTTGACCAGTTCGTCGAAGGCGGTCACCGATTCCGCGATGCGGCCTCGCTCGAACTCCGCCACCGCGCGGTCGAGGGTTGCCCGCGGGTCAGCGGAAGCCTGTGCGGTGACGCGCCGCAGGCCGGGGCCGAGGGTGCGCGGCAGTACCCGGGTGCGAGCCAGGATCGCCCGTGATTCGACGGGAGCCTGTGCGGCGGCGCGCCGCAGGTCGAGACTGATCAGCGTGTTTTCGTTTCTCGCGTACAGGAACCCGTCGGCGATTGCGGGGAAGGCACGGACCGTCCGCGGCAGCACCGGCGCGCGAGTCAGGGGACGGAACCCGTCTGGTGACGCCGCGGCGAGCACGAGCTCGCCTGACTCGCGGAGGATCAGCAGCCGGTCGCCGGCAAGCGTGACGCTGCCCGCGCCGAAGCGCTCCTCGCTCCAGCGGACCTTGCCTGTTTTCAGCTCCACTGCGCGGAAGGCCTGGCCAAACTCCTGGCGTCCGTGGAAGCCGTACAGGATTCCGCCGGCCTGGACGCTGGTGGCGTAATGGTTCGTCAGCGCCTCGTCCGAGTGCCACACGTCGACCAGGTTGGAGCCATCCACGCGCAGTACGCCGGCGCCGGGCCCGTACTCGGCGGAAATGAAGATCAGGTCGCCGATGACGAGCGGTGTGGCCGCGTTGACCGACGCGGCCAGGCGCGCACGCCACGGACGCCGGAACTGGATCTGACCCGTGGCGGGATCGAGGCCGACGAGGGCGGCGCGCGTGAGGAAGATTGCGAGCCGCTTGCCGCCGATGGTGGCGCCGACCGGGGACGAATAGCTGGCTTCATCGTCGGTCGCCATCCAGAGAACCTTGCCGCTCTTCGCGTCGAACGCGACGATGCCGGCGCTGCGTCCGCCGACGTTGGCGATGACACGGCCATCTTCGACGAGCGGTGAGCCAGCGCTGCCGAAAAAGCCCTTCGGCGTGGCGAAACGCTTCTTGGTGTCCTCGCTCCAGAGGCGCGTGCCCTTCGCGAGATCGAGGGCGTGCAGATGGCCCTCCGCGCCGTATGTGTACACGACACCATTGGCAACGACCGGCATCGCGCGCGGTCCTTCGTCGAAGCCGAAGTCATCGCGATACGCGGTCGCATACGCGTATCGCCACTGCTGGGTGCCGGTGCGCGCGTCGAGCGCTTCGACGATCTCTTCGTTGCCGACGCGATGAAAGAGGATGACGCGGCCTTGCGCGACGACGGGGCCGGCGAAGCCCTGTCCCACTGGTTTGCGCCAGGCCACGCGCGGGCCGGCGGCCGGCCACGTCTCCGACAATGGCGGCCCCTTGTAAACGCCGTCGCGGGCCGGCCCGAGGAACTGCGGCCAGTCCTGGGCGTCGGCCAGCGTGCCCGTTGCCAGCATGGCGCACAGCACGCAGATGGACAGCGTGGCTTCCGGCTTCAGCCGGAAGGATGGCTTCAGCCGCAGGAGTGGCGGGCGCATATGCGGCGAAGTATAGCTCCGCGCGAGCCCGGGTCCCCGCGCTACCATAGGTGCGTGCGCCGGACCGCACTGCTCATCATCCTGCTGGCCGCAACCGGTGTGTCCGCCCAGGAGTGGCCGCAATTCCGCGGTCCCACAGGACAGGGGCACTCGGAAGAGCGCGGCCTGCCGGTGCAGTGGAGCGAGACGAGCAATGTCGCGTGGAGGGTTCCGGTTCCCGGAGCGGGCTGGTCCTCTCCTGTCGTGGCCGGGGGCCGGGTGTGGATGACGTCGGCTGTCGAACAGGCGCGTGGAGCGCGGTCGCTTCGCGCACTCGCGTTCGATGCCGAAACGGGCCGCGCGGTCGTCGACGTCGAGGTGATCCGGATCGACCGCCCCGGCTACCCCCATTTCAAGAACGGCCGCGCGTCTCCGACGCCCATCGTCACCGCCGATCGTGTGTACGTCCACTTTGGCGCCGACGGCACGGCGGCGCTGACGACGTCCGGAGAGATCGTGTGGCGCGCGCAGTATCGCTACGAATCGCAGCATGGCAGCGGCGGAACGCCGATCCTCTACGGCGACCTGCTGATCTTCAACTGCGATGGCAACTACAACGAGGCGTTCGTGGTTGCCCTCGACGCGCGGACGGGAAAGCAGCGGTGGCGTACCTCCCGCCGCAGCCCGGCGGACCAGGCATACACGACGCCGCTCGTGATTCGCGTGAGCGAACGGGATCAGCTCATCTCGGTGGGCGCGTATCGCGCGTACGCCTACGACCCGATGTCAGGCCGCGAGATCTGGCGCGTGAGCTACGACGAGGGGTTCTCGAACGTGCCACGGCCGGTCTTCGGCCACGGGCTGGTCTTCATCGCCACCGGCTTCCAGCAGCCGACGCTGATCGCCGTGCGGCCCGATGGCCAGGGTGACGTCACGCGCACGCACGTCGCGTGGACGCTGAGCCGGGGCGCACCGTTTACGCCCTCGCCCATCCTCGTCGGCGACGAGCTCTACGTGATCAACGACATCGGGATCCTGACCGCGGTCGACGCGAAGACCGGGACGATCCATTACCAGCAACGGCTCGCCGGCAACTACTCCGCGTCACCGGTGTTTGCAGACGGGCGCATCTACTTCCAGAGCGAAGAAGGCGTCACGACCGTCGTTCCGCCGGGCCGGCAGTTCGGCCGCCTTGGCGTGAACCGCCTCGAAGGATCCACCCTGGCGTCGATGGCGATCGCGAACGGCGCGATTTTCATCCGCAGCGACACGCATCTCTATCGAATAGGCGTTCGGTGACTCGCGAGGGCTGAAGCCCCCGCGCTACATACACATCTTTCAGCGTAGAGCGGGGGCTTCAGCCCCCGCGGCGGAACTGCTGCGCGTCATCAATAACGCGGCGAAGCCGGGCAAATAGGCGATCGCCCATGCGGCGAAGTGGGCCGCGTAATCCCAGCCGGCTGGATTGAAGGGACGCCAGATACCGGAGATGAAATAAAAGGCGATGCCGGACGTCACTGCCGCGACGGCGCCGCGCGTCGCCGTTTCA
>DATDHP010000332.1:0-2337 GCA_036521515.1 Vicinamibacterales bacterium | reverse complement strand
TCCTGCTTGCCCAGTCTGCGCGCACGGTGCTGGCCCAGGAACCGCCTTCCGGCACGCTCCTGGTGGTCGTCCGTAGTGCCGATGGCCCGGTCGCGAGCGCCGACGTGCAGGCTGGCGGCGCCAAGGCGGTGACTGGCGCGGATGGGACGGTCTCGCTTCGTCTTCCCGCCGGTCGCATCGACGTGATCGTCACCCGCGATGGTTTCGATCCGGCTGCCGCGCCCGTCGACGTTCCCGCAGGCTCGGACGCGCGGCTCGACATCGCCATGGTCCCGCAGTCGGAGATCGCAGAGACGGTCATCGTGTCGGCGACGCGCACGGAACGCCGCATCGAAGACGAGCCCCTGCGGGTCGAGGTCGTGCCGGAAGAGGAAGTGCAGGAAAAGATCGTGATGACACCGGGCGACGTGTCGATGCTTCTCGCCGAAACCAACGGGCTGCGAGTCCAGACCACGTCGCCGGCGCTCGGCGGAGCCAGCGTTCGCATTCAGGGCCTGAACGGCCGCTACACGCAGGTGCTGGCCGACGGGCTCCCGCTCTACGGCGGCCAGTCCGGCTCCGCCAGCATCCTTCAGATACCGCCCATGGATCTGGCCCAGGTCGAGGTCATCAAGGGCGTCGCGTCGGCCCTCTATGGCATGTCGGCGATTGGCGGCGTCGTGAATCTCGTCTCACGTCGTCCCCGCGCGGGCGCGCCGGAACGGGAGGTCCTGCTGAACCAGACGAGCCACCGCGGCACCGACGCCGCGCTGTGGATCGCGCAATCGCTCGACGACCGGTGGGGCGTCAGCCTGCTCGGCGGCACGCACTTCCAGAACCGGTCCGACCTGGACGACGACGGGTGGACCGATTTGCCGATGTACCGGCGGCTGCAGGCGCGGCCGCGCGTCTACTGGGACAACGGGAGCGGCCGCTCCATCCTGATGGCGCTAGGCGCCATGAGCGAGCAGCGCCGGGGCGGGACGATGATGGGTGCGACCGCCCCGGACGGCGCACCGCATCCCGAGAACCTCGATACGACGAGGTTCGATGGAGGCCTCGTCGGCCGATTCCTGATTCCCGGTGGACGCGTGCTCGCCGTCCGCGCCAGCTCGATGACGCAGCGGCACGAGCACACGTTCGGCAGCGTGACCGAGGGCACGCGCTCGCGCACGTGGTTCGGCGAAACATCGCTGACCGGAACGAGTGGCCGGCACACCTGGGTCGGTGGCGCCGCTCTTCAACGCGATGCCTTCAGCTCGCCCGAGGTGCCGCGCTTCGACTATACACACACGGTCCCCGGCGTGTTCGGCCAGGACGACTACGCCGTGACACCGCGGCTGACGCTCTCAGCCAGCGGGCGTCTCGACGTTCACAGCGAGTTCGGCACGTTTTTCAGCCCGAAGCTGTCTGCCCTTCTTCGGCCAGGTGCCAACTTGACGTTTCGCGTCTCCGGCGGCCGCGGTCACTTCGCGCCGGTGCCATTCACGGAGGAAACAGAGGCCGCCGGGCTCAGCCCTCTCGCTCCATTGGGCGCACTCGAGCCGGAGCACGGCGACAGCCTCGCAGGTGACGTGACGTGGAGTCGAGCGCCGCTCGAGATCACGACCACGTTGTTCTACTCGCGCATCGAGAACGCGTTGACGTACCGGGAGCTCGAGGCCGGCCCGTATGCTGCCCGCATCGTCAATGCCGGGCAGCCCACCGAGACCCGCGGGACGGAGTTCATCGCGCGGTTTCACGAGGACGAGCTGGACGTGATTCTCACGCACATGTTCGTGTGGTCGACCGAGGCAGGCGAGGCGGGTGACGGTCAGCGCGAGGTGCCGCTCAATCCGCGCCACACCGCGTCGTTGGATATCCTGTGGAGATTCGGCAGCTCGCAGCTCGGCATCGAAACGTTTTACACAGGAACCCAGGCGCTCGAGGACAATCCATACCGTACTCGCGGGCGCGCCTATGTGCTGTTCGGGTTTCTCTTCATGCACCGCGTGGGTCCGGCGCTCCTCTATGTGAACACTGAGAATCTCGGCGACGTCCGCCAGACGAAGGACGACCCGCTGCTCCGTCCGGCACCGCTTCGCGACGGCCGGTGGTCCGTCGACGCGTGGGCGCCGCTCGACGGCCGGACATTGAATGCGGGGTTGCGATTCCGTTTCTGACGCCTGCCGGTGCAAGCCCTGCTTCGCATTGTCGGTGCAAGCCTGATCCATGTCGGTGCAAGCTCTCTGACGCGTGTCGGTGCAAAGGAGGCTACGCAAGTCCTTCTGACGCCTGCCGGTGCAAGCCCTGCTTCGCATTGTCGGTGCAAGCCTGATCCATGTCGGTGCAAGCTCTCTGACGCGTGTCGGTGCAAAG
>DATDHP010000331.1:0-12973 GCA_036521515.1 Vicinamibacterales bacterium | reverse complement strand
GCACGTCGACGTGCGCCGCCCGATGCAGGACCTGGGCCTCGACTCGCTGCGCGGCAGTCAGCTCAAAGAGCAGATCGAGGTCGAGATCGGCGTGACGCTGGCGCTCGTCGACGTGCTCCAGACGAGCCTCTCGACCCTCGTCCTCGAGGCGCTCGCGAGCGCAGCCCCGGCGACGCCGGATCAGTGGGAGGAGGTCAGCCTGTGACCGCTTTGGAGATTCTGACGCACCTGTCGCGGCAGGGCGTGCAGCTGTGGGCGGAGGGCGAGGCGCTGCGCTGTCGGGCCCCGAAGGGCGCCATCGCAGGCGAGCTGCGCGAGGCGCTCCGCTCCCAGAAGCGCGAGCTGCTCGCGCTGCTGCGCGCGCCTGGCGCCCGCGCCGGCCTGCCGCGCATCCTGCCCTCGACGCACGACCGCCACGAGCCGTTCCCGCTGACCGACATGCAGCAGGCCTATTGGATTGGCCGCGGCAACACCTTCGACCTGGGCAACGTCACGTGCCACCTCTACCTGGAGATCGACAACGCATCGCTCGACCCCGAGCGGTTCCAGCACGCCTGGCGCCGGCTCGTGTCGCGCCACGAGATGTTGCGCGCCGTCGTGCTGCCGGATGGCCGGCAGCAGATCCTGCGCGAGGTCCCGTCGTACCTCGTCGATGTCACGGATCTGCGCGGTCAGACCTCCGAGGCCGTTGCGGCGGCGCAGGCGTGCGTGCGCGAGCGTCTCTCGCACCAGGTCTTCCAGCCCGATCGCTGGCCCCTGTTCGAAGTCTGCATCACGCGGTGGGACGCCGGCACGCGGCTCCACGTCAGCGTCGACGGGCTGATCGCCGACGGCTGGAGCGCCCTGCTGCTGTTCAGGGATCTGTCCGCCTTCTATGAGAACCCGGACGAAGCGCGCGCGCCGCTGCAGGCGTCGTTCCGCGACTACGTCCTTGCACTTGACGAGGTCGGGCAGTCGGCGGCGTATCGGCGCTCCAACGACTACTGGCGCCAGCGCCTGCCGAACCTCCCCGCCGCGCCGCAGCTGCCGCTGGCGAAAGCCCCGAGTGCGGTTCCGCACCCGACGTTCCGGCGCCGGACGAGGCGGCTGGAGAAAGCGGCGTGGCGGCGCCTCAAGGAGCGCGCGGCGGCTGGCGGGCTCACGCCGGCGGGCTCGCTCCTGGCGGCGTACGGCGAGGTGCTCGCGACCTGGAGCCGGAGCCAGCACTTCCTGATCAACGTGCCCCGATTCAACCGGCTGGCGCTGCATCCCGAGGTGGGCGACGTGATCGGCAACTTCTCGTCGTTCACGCTGCTCGAGTTCGACGGCCGCCGGCGCGAGAGCTTTCTGGCCCGCGCGCAGCGCCTGCAGAAGCAACTGCTCGCCGACCTCGACCATCACCACGTCACCGGGATGCAGGTGCTGCGCGAGCTGTCGCGGCTGCACGGCCACGGCACCGAGGCGGCAATGCCGGTCGTGTTCACGAATCTTCCCAAGCTGCCCGGCGCCGATCACGACGGGTCCCTGTTCAGCCGCTTCGGCGAGCCGGTTTACATGATCAGCCAGACGCCGCAGGTGTGGCTGGACAACCAGGCATACGAAGCCGGGGGCGACCTCGTCATCGCCTGGGACGCCGTTGAGGAGCTCTTTCCCGACCGCCTCCTCGATGACATGTTCGAGGCGCACTTCTCCCTGCTCGAGACGCTCGCCGACCGGGACGAGCCGTGGCGCGACCGCATCACGCTCCTCCCGGCGCGCCAGGCCGGGCAGCGTGCCGCCGTCAACGCCACCGATGCGCGTGTGCCCGACCACCTGCTGCACGAGATGATCGACGCGCAGGTCGCGGTGCGCCCCGATCACCCGGCGGTGCTCTCATCGCGCGGAGCGATGACCTTCCGCGAGCTCGACGCCCGGTCCGGGCAAGTGGCGCACTGGCTCTGCCGCGAAGGCGCGGCGCCGAACAGCCTCGTCGCCGTGGTGATGGAAAAGGGACCGGAACAGATCGCGGCCGTCCTGGCCATCGTCAAGGCAGGGGCCGCGTACCTGCCGATCGACGTGGCATCGCCGCCCGACCGCCTGCATCGCCTGCTCGCGAAGGGTGAAGTCACGCTCGTGCTCACGCAGTCGTGGGTCGACGCGCGGAGCGAGTGGCCCGCCGGCGTCCGCCGGCTGTGCGTGGACAACGCTGTCCTGACGGGTCTCGACGACGGTCCTCTCGAGACGGTGCAAGGACCCGACGATCTGGCCTATGTGATCTTCACCTCGGGTTCGACTGGCGATCCGAAAGGCGTGATGGTGTCGCACCGCAGCGCGGCCAACGCGGTGCTTGCCGCCAACCGCCGGTGCGTGGTGACGCCCGACGATCGGATCCTGGCCCTGACGGCGCTCCATCACGACCTCTCCGTGTACGACGTGTTCGGCGTGCTGGCCGCGGGCGCCACGATCGTCCTGCCCGATGCCGACCGTCTGCTCGATCCACGGCACTGGCTGGAGGTGATGCGCCGCGAGCGGGTTTCCCTCTGGAACACGGTGCCGGCGATGATGGAAATGCTCGTCGAGTACGCCGAGCACGACGACGCACGCAACCTCGGCGCGCTGCGCTCGGTGATCCTCGGCGGCGACTGGATCCCGGTCACGTTGCCGGACCGCATCCGTCGGCTTGCGCCATCCGTGACGGTGCACAGCATCGGCGGCCCCACCGAGACGACGATCTGGAACATCTGGCACACGGTTGGCCAGGTCGACCCGGCCTCGAAGAGCATTCCGTACGGCAAGCCGATCGAGAACAACCGCTATGCGGTGCTGAACGAGGCGCTCGAGCCGTGTCCTGAGTGGGTGCCCGGAGAGCTGTACTGCGCGGGCGTCGGCGTCGCTCACGGCTACTGGCGGGACGAGCAACGCACCGCCGAGCGATTCATCACGCATCCGGTCACCGGCGAGCGCCTGTATGCGACGGGCGACCTCGGTCGCTATCTGCCCGATGGCAACATCGAGTTCCTCGGGCGCGAAGACTTTCAGGTCAAGATCCGTGGCCAGCGCATCGAGCTCGGCGAGATCGAGAGCGTCCTCCTGCAGCATCCGGACGTGCGCGCAGCCGTCGCCGCGGCGGCCGGCGAGGGACAGCAGAAACGTGTCATTGCGTACGTCGTGCCGGCGGCGTCGGGCGGTCGGGCATCGTCGAACGGGCATGGTGACGCCGCGGACGCGCTGCCGATCGATCACGACGGCCTCATTGCCGATCCGATCGAACGGATCGAGTTCAAGCTCGCGCGTCACGGCCTGCGCCACGACACCGACAAGCCAAGCGTGCCGCTCAACGGCCTGGGTCCCGATGCGACGCTCGCCCAGGCGTACGCGGCGCGTGCGAGCCACCGCCGGTTCGGGCGTCGTAGCGGCACGCGGCGCCAGCTCGCGGGACTGCTCTCCTGCCTGTACCAGATCGAGCAGGGCGGGCTCGCCAAGCACCGGTATCCGTCGGCGGGTGGCCTCTATCCCGTTCAGGTCTACGTCGTCGTAAAGCCGAACGCCATCGAGGACCTGACGCCTGGCGCGTATTACTACCACCCGCGCCTGCATCGCCTGGTCCTGATTGCAGCCGGCGCGCAGATAGACCGCGACGGACACATCCCCCACAACCGCGCGGTGTTCGACGGTTCGGCCTTCTCGCTCCTGCTGGTCGGAAAGATGGAGGCGATCGCGCCGATGTACGGGGCGCTCGCCCGCGACTTCGCGCTCATCGAGGCCGGGTGCATGACGCAGTTGCTCATGACCGAAGCCTCGCGATGGGACCTCGGGCTCTGCCCGATTGGAAGCCTCGACATCGCGCGGATGCGTCCGTTGCTGGAGCTCGGCCCCGATGACGAGCTGCTGCACAGCTTCTGCGGCGGCCTGGTCCCGAACGACGACGAGAGGGTGGATGAGGACGCCGCGGCGGTCGACGTGCCGATGGCCGCGCGCCTCCGCGAATGGCTGTCCGCGCGGCTGCCGCAATCGCTGGTGCCGGCGGAACTGGTCACGCTCGACCGGCTGCCGACGACGCCCAACGGGAAGGTCGATCGGAAGGCGCTCGCCGCGCTTGCGCCGAGACCCGCGGCAGGCGGGCCGCCGCGTGCGCCGCAGAACGATCTGGAGCGGATCATCGCGTCGGTCTGGCAGCGGGCACTCGGCGTCGATCACGTGGCGGTCGACGCGAACTACTTCGATCTCGGCATCAACTCACTGACCATGGTCAAGATCTACACAGCCCTGCGTGCGGAGCTCGCGCGCGACTTTCCCCTGATGACGATGTTCAAGCATCCAACGGTGCACGACCTGGCGATGTGCCTGGCCGAGGGTGAGGCGCCCCGCGAAGAGTTTGACGAGGGACGCTCGCGCGCCGCGTTCCGGAGCGCCCGGCTGCAGCAGCGCCGCGCCGGCAGGACCACGGTGGGAGCGGACCATGACTGAGAGCCGAGACGCGGGCAGCAGTAACGCCATCGCCATCGTCGGCATGGCCGGCCGGTTTCCGCAGGGCCGGTCGGTGGACGAGTTCTGGGGCAACCTCCTCGCCGGCCGCGAATGCCTCACCGTCCTCACCGACGAGGATCTGGAGAAGGAAGGGATCCCTCCCGAGATCTACCGCCAGCCGAACTACGTGAAGGTCGCCGCGCCCCTCGAAGGGGCGGATCTGTGGGACGCGACGTTCTTCGACGTGAACCCGCGGGAGGCCGCGCTCACCGATCCCCAGCAGCGCCTGTTCCTCGAGACGGCGTGGGAAGCGCTCGAGGACGCGGGCTACGACGCGAAGCAGTACGCGGGCGCCATCGGCGTGTTTGCCGGCTCGGCGATGAACACGTACGCCTACAACTTCTTCTCCAACCGGGGATGGACATCGGCGGCCGATGCGTTCCAGGCGGTCATCGGGAACGACAAGGACTATCTCTCGACGCGCGTGTCTTACAAGATGGACCTGCGCGGGCCGAGCGTCACCGTGCAGACGGCCTGCTCCTCGTCGCTGGTGGCCGTGCACCTCGCGGCGCAGGCTCTGCTCGGCGGCGAATGCGACATGGCGCTTGCCGGCGGCATGTCGGTCAGGGTTCCGCAGCGCGCCGGGTACTTCCACCAGGAGGGCATGGTCTTCTCCGCCGATGGCCACTGCCGGACCTTCGACGCCAGGGCGGTGGGCACGCTCTTCGGGAGCGGCGGCGCGGTGGTGCTGCTCAAGCGCCTCGCCGACGCCGTGGCCGACGGCGACACCGTGCGCGCGATCATTCGCGGCTCCGCCATCAACAACGATGGGTCGGCCAAGGTGGGATACACCGCGCCGAGCGTGGGCGGCCAGAGCGCCGTCGTCGCCGAGGCGCTCGCCATCGCGGACGTCGATCCGAAGACGGTCAGCTACATCGAAGCCCACGGCACGGGAACCCTGCTCGGGGATCCAATCGAGATCGAAGCGCTGACGAAGGCATTTCGCAACGGCGACGGCGCCGGGGCGAAGAAGTCGTACTGCGGGATCGGGTCCGTGAAGACGAACATCGGACACCTCGATGCCGCGGCCGGCATCGCCGGGCTCGTGAAAACGGTGTTGATGCTCCAGCACCGCCAGTTCGTGCCCAGCCTCCACTTCACGGAGCCGAACCCGCAGATCGACTTCGCGAACAGCCCGTTCTATGTCGTCGATCGGAGTGCGCCGTGGTCCGCCAATGGCGCGCCTCGCCGGGCCGGTGTGAGCTCCTTCGGCATCGGCGGCACCAACTGCCACGTGGTGCTCGAGGAAGCCCCGGCGGCGGAGGCCACACCCTCGCCGCGTGAAGCAGAGCTCATCGTGCTGTCCGCGAAGACGAGCGAGGGGCTCGAACACGCCACCGACAGGCTCGCGGCGCACCTGGCCGCGCACCCGTCGGCGTCGCTGGCCGACGTGGCCGGCACGCTCTCGGCGGGCCGTCGCGCCTTCCGCCATCGGCGGGCGCTGGTGTGCCGGGACGTCGCCGACGCGCGGCAGGCGCTCGAGCAGCGCGATCCGCGGCGACTGCTCTCCTACAGCGCGGACCGCGAACGTCCGGTCGCCTTCATGTTCCCGGGTGGCGGGGCGCAGCACCCCCGCATGGCAGAAGGGCTGTACCGGACCGAGCCGACGTTCCGCGCGATCGTCGATCGGTGCGCCGGTCTCCTGCAGCCGACGCTCGGCTTCGATCTCCGGGCGCTGATGTATCCGGCGGCGGCGCAGGTCGACTCGGCCGCCGCCACGTTGAAGCAGATCGCCCCGGCGCTTCCGGCGTTGTTCGTGACGGAGTACGCGCTGGCGCGGCTGTGGATGGCATGGGGCGTCCGGCCGGACGCCCTCATCGGCCACAGCGTGGGCGAGTACGCGGCGGCGTGCCTTGCCGGCGTGCTCACGCTCGAGGACGCGCTCACGGTCGTTGCCGCGCGTGGCCGGTTGATGGCCACCACACGGCCCGGCGCGATGCTCACGGTGGCGCGCGCGGAAGAAGACGTCCTCCGCTACCTCGACGATCGCCTCGCCCTCGCCGTCGTCAATGGACCGTCCTGGTGCGTCGTGTCGGGGCCGGCGGACGCGGTGGACGGCCTCGAAACGGTATTCGCGCGCGACGGCGTGGAGTACAGGCGCGTGCAGATCAACATCGCGTCGCACTCGCCGGTCATGGACCCCATCCTCGCGGAGTTCACAGACGTCGTTCGCCGGTGCACGCTGCGCCCGCCGTCGATCCCATACCTGTCCAACGTCACCGGCACCTGGATCACGGACGCCGACGCCACCGATCCTGCGTACTATGCGCGTCACCTCCGGCAGACCGTGCGCTTTGGCCAGGGCGTCGTCGAGCTCTTTGCGAACCGCGATCGCATCCTGCTGGAGGTGGGTCCCGAACAGTCCTTGACGACGCTGGCGCGGCAGCATCCCGGCCGGGCGGGACAGGTCGTGCTGCCATCGCTGCCGCACCACGACGACGCGGTCGGCGATGCCGCCTTCATGACAGAGAGCCTCGGCCGGCTGTGGCTCACCGGCAGCCGCGTGGACTGGGCGGGGCGCCATGCACACGCCCGCCCGCGCCGGGTGCCGCTGCCGACGTATCCATTCGAGCGGAAGCGCCACTGGATCGATTTCCAGGGCCGCGCCGGACACGGCGTCGCGGTCGAGGCGATGGAGAGCGCTCCCGGAGCCGACGGCCAGTCCGCCGCCACGCCGGCGACGCGCGGGAGCGTTGCCCGTCCGGCACTGATGAACCCGTACGTCGCGCCGTCCACCGAGGTGGAGCGGACGGTCGCTGCGGTGTGGCAGCGCGCGTTCGGCATCGATCAGATCGGGCTGCACGACAACTTCTTCGAGCTTGGCGGTACGTCTCTGCTCGCGACAGAGCTGACGGCGCAGCTCAACAAGGCTCTGGGTACTGCAATGACCGTCCGCGCCGTGCTGCGCGCGCCAACGGTGGATGAAATCGCTCAGCTGGTCGTTCAGGAGAGGGACCAACGCAAGGAAGAGATCGCCGCCGCGATCCTCGCGCAGCTGTCGGCGTTGTCGGACGAAGAGGCGGCGGCGCGGCTTTCGTACGCAGAAATGCCTGCACTGGAGAGATGAACGTGGAACAGGTCAACACTGATGTCCTTTCGGGCCAGGTCGCGGCCCTTTCACCGGAAAAGCGCGCGCTCTTCGAGCAGATGCTCGCGCAGCAGCTGCAGGGGACCGGCAACGGCAGCACGGGCGCCGCGCAGGCAGCCCCGGTGCCCGAGATCACGCTGCCGCAACTCGTCCCGGCTCCAGGCGCGCGCAACGCGCCGTTCCCGCTCACCGAGATCCAGCAGGCGCAGTGGATCGGCGGACGCAGCGGGATGTTCGAGCTGGGCAAGGTCGCGGCCCACCTGTACGTCGAGTTCGATTGCGTGGCGATCGATCTCCCGCGGCTGAATCGTGCGTGGCAGCGGCTCGTGGCGCACCACGAACAGTTGCGGATGGTGATCCGGCCCAACGACCTCCAGCAGGAAGTGCTCGCCGAGGTGCCGCCCTACGAGTTCGAGGTGCTCGATCTCGACGGTGTCGACAAGGCCCGCGCCGACGCCGAGCTGATGGCGATCCGCGAGCGGATGTCGCACCAGGTATTCCCGGGCGATCGCTGGCCGCTGTTCGAGATCCGGGCGTCGCAGCTCGGCGAAGGACGCACGCGCCTGCACGTCGGGTTCGACCTGCTGGTCGCCGACGCGTGGAGCTTCCGTGTGCTGATGGACCGCTGGATGCGCGCCTACCTCGAGCCGGACGTGCCGCTGCCGGCCCTGGACATCAGCTTCCGCGACTACGTGCTCGCGGTCGAAGCCGTCAAGACCACCGAGCTGCATCAGCAGTCGCTGGCCTACTGGCGCGAGCGGCTGCCGAATCTGCCCCCGCCGCCCGAGCTGCCGCTCGCCAAGCATCCGAGCGCGCTGAGCGCGCAACGGTCCGTGCACTTCGAGACGCGCCTCGAGCCCGAGACCTGGGACAGGCTGCGCGTGCGCCTGCAGCGCGCGGGGCTGACGCCGTCGGCGCTGTTCCTCGCCGCGTTCGCGGAAGCGATTGGGCTCTGGAGCAAGAACCCGCGCTTCACGATGAACGTGACGGTGTTCAACCGCCTGCCCGTCCACCCGCAGGTCAACGACATCCTGGTCGGCGAGTTCAACTCGTTCGTGCTGCTGTCGCTCGACCACAGCCAGGTCGAGGCGTTCGCGGCGCGCGCCCGCCGGCTGCAGGACCAGTTGTGGGAATCGCTCGAGAACCGCTTCGTCAGCGGCGTGCAGTTGATGCGCGAGCTGGCGCAGGTGACCGGCCGCACGTCGGGCGCGCTCATGCCCGTGGTCTTCACGAGCACGCTGGCGCACTACGACGAGGGACAGGCGCCCACGCTGCTGCCGGGCGAGCTGGTCTACGAGATCTCGCAGACGCCGCAGATCTGGATGGAGCACCACATCTGGCTCGAAGAGGGCGCCATTCTTCTCCGTTCCGACGTCGTGAACGAGCTCTTCCCCGACGGCTTCTATGCCGAGATGTGGAGCGCCTATGGCCGGTTGCTGCATCGGCTGGCCGAGGATGACCGCGCGTGGGACACGCCGGATACCCGAAGCTGGCTGTTGCCGCCGCAGCAGCTGGCGGAGCGCGAGGCCGTCAACGCGACCGCAGCGGAGCTGCCGATCGCGCGGCTGGACGCGCTCGTGGCGCAGGCGGCCGCGCAGCGGCCCACGGCGCCGGCGGTGATCAGCGGCCGCGGGACGCTGAGCTATGCGGCGGTGGAGGCGCAGGCCACGGACGTCGGAATGTGGTTGCACGAACGAGGCGTGTCGCCCAATCGCCTCGTGGCAGTCGTGATGGAACCGGGGTGGGAACAGGTGGTGGCGGCGCTCGGCGTGCTGAAGGCGGGTGCGGCGTATCTGCCGATCGAGCCGACGCAGCCGACCGAGCGCCTGCACTATCTGCTGGCGCACGGCGAGGTGCGTCAGGTGCTGACGCAAGCCGAGTGGGACGCGAAGATCGAGTGGCCCGACGGCATAGCGCGGCTGGTGATCGAGGAAGTGCCGGGAGGCGGACGACTGCAGGCGCCGCCGGCGGCGCAGGTGGATGACCTCGCCTACGTGATCTACACGTCGGGTTCGACCGGGCAGCCCAAGGGGGTCATGATTGACCACCGCGGCGCGGCCAACACGATTCTCGATCTCAACGACCGCTTCGGCGTCGGCGCCGGCGATGCGCTGATGTCGGTCTCGTCTCTCGGTTTCGATCTCTCGGTCTACGACATCTTCGGCATGCTGTCGGCCGGCGGCCGCATCGTGCTGCCCGAGGCGTCACAGTGGCGCGATGCGTCGCACTGGTTCGCCTTGATGCATCAGCACAACATCAGCGTGTGGAACTCGGTTCCCGCCCTGATGGAGATGCTGGTCGAGTACGTCGCGAGCCGTGGCGAACAGTGGCCGGCATCACTGCGGCTGGTGCTGCTGAGCGGCGACTGGATCCCGGTGGGCCTGCCCGATCGCATCCGCGCGCTCGGTAAAGACGTCGAGGTCGTCAGCCTCGGTGGAGCGACGGAGGCCTCGATCTGGTCAATCGCGTATCCGATTGGCACCGTCGATCCGGCGTGGGAAAGCATTCCCTACGGAAGGCCGCTCCGCAATCAGCGCTTCGCCGTGTTGAACGAGCAGCTGGAGCCAAGCCCGATGTGGGTGCCTGGCCACCTCTATATCGGTGGTGTCGGACTGGCGCGCGGCTACTGGCGCGACGAAGAGAATACGCGCGCGTCGTTCATCACGCATCCGCGCACCGGCGAGCGGTTGTACCGGACGGGCGATCTCGGGCGTTACATGCCGGGCGGCGACATCCAGTTCCTCGGCCGCGAAGACCTGCAGGTGAAGGTCCGCGGGTATCGCATCGAGCTCGGCGAGATCGAGACGGCGCTGCAGCAGCACGAGAACGTGCAGACGGCAGTCGTCGTCGCCGTCGGGTCGAGCAACGAGTCGCGACGGCTGGTGGCGTATGTCGTCGGACGCGGCACCGAGGCGCCCGAGCCTGACGCGCTCGCCAGCTTCCTGCGCAGCAAGGTGCCGGACTACATGGTGCCGGGCGTCATCGAGGTCGTGGACGCCCTGCCGCTCAACCGCAGCGGCAAGGTCGATCGCAAGGCGTTGTCGACGGGCAAGGCGGCGGAACCGCAGCGTCAGCCCTACGTGGCGCCGCGCAACGAGCTCGAGGAGCAGCTCGCCGAGATCTGGACGAAGGTGCTCAGCGCCGAGCGCGTGGGCGTGCACGACAACTTCTTCGAGCTGGGTGGCAACTCGCTGCTCGCCACGCAGCTGGTGTTCCGCGTCCGCGACGCGTTCCAGGTCGAGCTGCCGCTGTTCCGCCTCTTCGAGGCGGCCACAGTCGCCAAGCTGGCGGTGATCATCGAAGAACTGCTGATCCAGGAGCTCGAGTCGATGGACGAGGGCGCCGCGGAGAAGCTGCTCGGAGAGGCGCCTGAAGCATGAGCGCCGACCTCGAGCTCGAACGGCGGCGGTCGCTCCTGACGCCGGCGAAGCAGGCGTTGCTTGCGCAACGCCTGCGACGCGGGCTGGCGGAGATGGCGGCGGCACAGGCGGCCGACGGCGGTGCGCTGCCGCAGGCGGTGCCCGATCGCGCGTCCGCGCACATCCCGTTTCCGCTGACCGACAGGCAGCGCGCCTGTCAGCGCGTGCTGGCACAGCAGCCGGAACACGAGGCGAGCGCCTACTTCCTGGAAATGGAGACGCGCGCCGACGTCGAGCGTCTGCGGGCGGCATGGAACCGGATCGTTCAGCGTCACCACATGCTGCGCGCGGTCGTCTCTTCGACCGACCAGTGGGTTCCGCTTGGCGACACGCAGGACGCCGCGTTCGGCATCGAGACGCAGGCTCTCGACGACGGGCGGGTACGCATGCAGATCTCCCTCGATCCCTTGAGGCTCGACGGGCCGAGCGTGCACCTGCTGTTGATGGAGTGGGGCCGCCTCTATGCGGATCCCGATTGCCGCCTGCCGGACCTCGACCTCTCGTTCAGGGACTACGCGATGGCCTGGGAGCAGTTCCGTCGGACGAGCGTGTATGAAAGCGCGGCCAGATACTGGGAGTTGCAGGGTCCAGCGCTGCCGCCGCCTCCCCGCCTGCCGCTCGCTGGAGGGGATGGATCGCCGCGCGTGGTGCGGCGCGTCGTCCGTGTCGAGGCGGAGCCGTGGGCGCAGTTGCGCCGGCGGGCGGCAGCGGCCGGGCTGACATCGTCCGGATTGCTCCTGGCGATCTTTGCCAAGGTCCTGTCGGAGTCGAGCGACGGATCCGCCTTCACGGTAGGCGTCACCGCTTTCAATCGCCTGTCGGTCCACCCGCAGGTGAACGACATCGCCGGCCCCTTCTCGTGCGTCGTGCCGGTTGCCCTCGAGCACGACCGCCGGGCGAGCGTGTTCGACAACGCGGCCGCGCAACGGCGCGCGTTGTGGGAGCCAGCGGAGCGCTGGCCGGCCGCGCCCGCCGGCCCTGGCGGCGCGCTGCTGCCAGTGGTGTTCACGAGCGCGCTCGCGCATTTCACCGACGGGCAGGTTGCGGTCGCGCACGAAAACGCGAGCGGCACCAGCCCCGTGGCGTGGTTGGGCGAGCCAGTCCGTCAGTTCGTCGCGACGCCCGGCGTGCGGCTCGAGCTGACCACGCTCGAAGAAGAGGATCGTTTGTTCGTCGCCTGGGATGCCCGCGAGGATCTCTTTCTTCCCGGGCGGCTGGATGACCTGTTTGCAGAGTTCCGCGCGGTGCTGACGCACCAGGCCGGGAATTGAGGAAAAGCCGTCATGCAGAACGAGTCGAACGTTGTTGACCGCCGCAGCACCTTGTCGCCCGCGAAGCAGGCGCTGTTGAAGAAGCGCGTGCGGGGCGAGACCGTCGGGCGGCGGACCACGCCGCGCCTGGTCGAGGCGCCCGACCAGCGCTACGAGCCGTTTCCCCTCACCGACATGGTGGAGGCCCAGTGGATGGGACGTGCGAACGCCTACGACCTGGGGAGCCAGGCCGCGCGGGTGTACGCCGAATTCTTCGACAGCGAGGTGAACCTCGAAGACTTCGGCCGCCTCTGGCGCAGGCTGGTGGAACGGCACGAGATGCTGCGCGGCATCGTGCGCGCCGACGGGCAGTATCAGATCCTCGAGCACGTGCCGCCGTACGAGATTGCGGTCGACGATCTGCGCGCGCTGGATCCCGGCGAGCGGCAGGCGCGGCTGATGGCGACCAGGCAGCGCATGGCGCGCCACATGACGCCGTGCGAGGTGTGGCCGCTGTGGGAAGTCCGCGCCTCCCTCATCGACAACAAGACGACGCGCCTGCACATGTGCTGCGACCTGCTGGTCTCTGACATCAAGAGCTTCCAGGTGATCGGTCTCGAGATTGCGAAACTGTACAAGAACCCCGACGCCCCGCTCTATCCCGAGAAGTTCGACGTGTCGTACCGCGACTACGTCATCGCGCTCGACACCTACAAGCAGACCGATTCCTA
>DATDHP010000330.1:0-13922 GCA_036521515.1 Vicinamibacterales bacterium | reverse complement strand
GATTGACGACCCCGCAGACGCCCGGCTCGAGGACTACCGGAACGTCCCGGATGCGGAGCTGATCCAGCAACGCGGCATCTTCGTCGCAGAAGGGCGCCTCGTCGTGGCGCGTCTGCTGGAGGGCAGCCACTTCAAGGCGCGGTCCGTCCTGGTGACGGAGACGGCGCTGCGGGCGCTCGGCACCGCCACGCCGGTGGAGCCCACGCTTCCCATTTACGTCGTGCCGCAGTGGGTGATCAACGCCATTGCCGGCTTCGATATTCATCGCGGCTGCCTGGCGATCGGCGAGCGCACGCCGTCCCCCACCTGGCAGGATGTCGCCGCGAATGCCCGGCGCATGGTGGTGATCGAGAAGGTGGCGAACGCCGACAACGTCGGCGCGATTTTCCGGCATGCGGCGGCGTTCGAGGTCGACGCCGTGCTGCTCGAGGCGACGTGCGCCGATCCGCTCTATCGAAAGGCGATTCGCACGTCGATGGGCGCGACGCTGCGCGTCCCGTACGCCCGGGCGGAACCGTGGCCGTCGGGCCTGCACGAGCTGCGCGCGCGGGGCTGGTCGCTGGTCGCGTTGACCCCGTCGGCCGGGACGACGCTGCAATCGGTGGTTTCCGGATTGGGCCGCAACCGCAGCGCGCAGAGAGTGGCGATCGTGCTCGGCCACGAGGGCGAGGGGCTCAGCGCAGAGGCGCTCGGGGCGTGCCACGACCAGGCCCGCATTCCCATGGCCGGCAGCGTCGATTCGCTGAACGTGGCCACGGCCTGCGCGATTGCGCTGTACGAGCTGACCCGGTCTTCCGCCTGAAGGCGGAAGCCACAGCTGTCAGTGTGGCTTCCGGCTTTAGCCGGAAGATGGACACACGTAAAATCACAGCCGGTGTCCTTCTACGATGTCGTCGGCATCGGGACCAACTCGCTGGACTCCGTCTATCTCCTGCCGGAGCACCCGCGTCCGGACGGGCCCACCGCGAAGCTCCGCATCACCGCTCATCGGGTGTCACCGGGCGGCCAGACGACCACCGCGCTGTGCGCATGCGCGGCGCTGGGGCTTCGGACCAGTTATGTCGGCGCGTTCGGCAGCGACGCCAACGGACGGCGCCTGCGCAAGGAGGTGGCGTCGCGCGGCGTCAGCACCGATGCGGCGCCCACGCGCGACGCTCCGAACCGTTACGCCGTCATCCTCGTCGACCAGCGACACGGCGAGCGAGTCGTCCTGTGGGATCGCGACCCGCGCCTGGCCTTGCGCCCCGACGAGCTGCCGTCCCCTTTGATCGCCGCGGCGAAGGTCGTGCATGTCGACGACGAGGACGAGGCGATCGCCATCGAGGCCGCACGGATTGCGCGCGGCGCCGGAGTACCGGTGACGAGCGACATCGATCGCGTCACGGCGCGGACACGTGAGCTCGCCGCAGCGGTCTCCGTACCGATCTTCGCCGAGCACGTCCCCGCGGCGATCACCGGTATCGGCGACATGGAGCGCGCGCTCCGTGCCCTGCGCGCGCCGCATCACACGCTGCTCTGCGTCACGCTCGGCTCGCGCGGCGCGATGTTCCTCGACGGCGACGGGTTGCAACACGTGCCGGCGTTTCAGGTGGACGTCAAGGACAGCACTGGAGCCGGCGACGTGTTTCGCGGTGCATTCATCTACGCGCTGCTGCGCGGAGACAAGCCCGACGCCATCCTGCGATTCGCGAACGCGGCGGCCGCCGTGGCCTGTACGCGCCATGGCGCAATCGGCGGCGTGCCGAGCTTGCAGGAAATCGAAGAGTTGATGGCCGGACACACGAAACCTGCCTGACACTGGCGCCGCGGCGGGTCCCGCGCCTGAAAATTCCGGCCGCAGAGATCGGATCTTCCGGCTGAAGCCGGAAGCCACAGGAGACAGGTGGATCTCCTGAATCGGCTGGTGCCCTCGAACGCGTCCGGTGTATAACCGTCCTGCCATGACACATCGCATTTCGAAAATCGCCGGACCCACGGGATTGAGCCTCGCCGTGCTGATTGCGGTACTCGCCTGGCCGTCACACGGTGACGCGCAGGTCAGGAAGATCGTCGTCGACAAGAAGGTGTCGCCGGCCTTCGACGGCCGGGCCTTCGGCAGCGCCGGACAGTACGAGACGCTGACGGGCCGCGCCTTTGGCGAGCTCGATCCGAACGACCGACGCAACGCGGTGATCACCGACATCAAGCTGGCGCCGCGCAACGCCAGGGGCATGGTCGAATACGTCGCGACCTTCCACCTGGTCAAGCCGATCGACATGTCGAAAAGCAGCCACCTGATGTGGCACGACGTGCCGAACCGTGGAGGCCGCATCAACATCCCTCCCGCCGAGCGCGAAATGGGCGACGTGGGCCTCAGCAGCGGCTGGCAGGGCGACAATGCCGGCAATACGGTTCCAGGCCCCGACAACGATGTCGTCACCGTGCCGGCGGCGCGGAACCCTGACGGCTCGCCCGTCACGGGCCTCGTGCTCGGGCGCGTGCTCAACGCCAGCGGACCGGACTCGCGACCGTTGATGATCCAAGGCAACCCGGTACCGTACAAGCCGGTCAGCCTGGACACGACGAAGGCGACGTTGACCGCTTCGGTGTCGGAAACGATCGACGGCAAGGTCCAGGCGAGCAAGGTTCCGGCGAGCGACTGGGCATGGGCCAAATGCAGTGCCGCCACTCCATTCCCCGGCACGCCCGACCCGACGCACATCTGCCTGAAGAACGGGTTCAATCCCGCGCTTTTCTACCGCGTCGCCTTCACGGCGCAGGATCCCCCCGTGCTCGGCATCGGGTTCGCCGCATTCCGTGACGTGGGGTCCTTTTTCAGGAATGCCACGCAGGATGCCGAGGGGACGCCGAATCCACTGGCCGGCCAGATCACGTGGGCGATTTCCCGCGGGCGTTCGCAGTCCGGCAACTTCCTCCGGGCGTTCCTGCACTTCGGCATGAATGAAGACACGGCCGGGCGCAAGGTCCACGACGGTGCATGGCCGATCATCGCGGGAGGCCTGATTACACTGAACACCCGTTTCGCGCTGCCGGATGGCACGACCAAGCTGTACGAGGCTGGCAGGGAGGGACCTGTGTGGTGGGACCCGCGGCCCGATCCGGTTCGCGGCCTGCCCGCCAAGGGCGTGCTCACGCGATGCATGGCGACGAACACCTGTCCGAAGATCTTCGAACACATGGGCTCGGCGGAAGTGTGGGGGCTGGTGCTGATCCCATCCTGGGTGGGGACAAAGGCCGATGCCGACCTTCCGCCCCCGTCGAACGTGCGCCGCTACTACATCCCGAGCACGCAACATGGCGGCGGCCAGGGTGGCTTCAGCGTGACGCCGGCCACGATGACGCCGCAGTGTCCCGGCGCCAACTACGGTCGTGGTGTGTTCCCCGCGAATCCGGTGCCGCACACCGACACGTTCAACGCGCTGCGGGTGCATTTCCGCAACTGGGTGATGAAGGACATCGCGCCGCCCCCCAGCCGCTGGCCGACGTTGAAAGACGGGTACCTGGTGGATGCGACCAGGGAGGCCATGGGCTTCCCGACGATTCCGGGCGTGCCGGCAACCGCGCCAACAGGGCTCCAGATTCCGCTGCTCGACTACGACTGGGGACCGGACTTCAAGTCGGACGACGCGGCGGGCATTCCGACCAGGGTGCCGCCGACCGTGAAACGCGCGATCAAGGGCAAGGTGCCGCGCGTGGACGCTGACGGGAACGAGCTGGGTGGTGTCCCGGTGGTGCTGCGCGACGCGCCGCTCGGCACGTACCTCGGGTGGAACGTCACCGCCGAGGGCTTCCACAAAGGCAAGATCTGCGGCTACGCGGGCGGCATGATCCCCTTCGCGAAAACGCGGGCGGAGCGGATGGCCAGCGGCGATCCGCGACTCTCGCTCGAGGAGCGCTACAAGACCCGCGACGGCTACGTGGCCGCGGTGAAGACGGCCGCGTCGAAGGCGATCGCGGAAGGGTTTCTGCTGCAGGCGGATGCGGACCGGCTGATCGCCGCCGCCGAGGCCAGCAACGTATTGCAGGACCTCGTGGGCACGTCGTCCCGGTAAGACAGGTCGCAGGGGCCGTCTCGCGGCCACGGGCCGGCTGAAGCCGGCCCCTGCGACAGCAGGTTCGTCTGAAACGCAATTTACGCACGTGGGGGCCGGCTTCAGCCGGCCCTGACCCTCATGGCCTTCGTGGTTACCGTTTGAACAGCAGGAATCCCAACGGCGGGACGGTCACGTTCAGCGATTGCTCGTAGCCGTGAGAGGCAATCGGCTCGGTGTGCACACCGCCGCCGTTGCCCATGTTGCTTCCGCCGTACATGTCGCCGTCGCTGTTGAGGAGCTCCCGGTACCAGCCGGCCTCGGGCACCCCGACGCGGTAGCGGGACCGCGGCACCGGCGTGAAGTTCACCAGCATCACGGTGAAGTCGAGCGGGTTCCGCGCGCGCCGGATCATCGAGACGACGCTGTTTTCGTTGTCGTTGCAATCGATCCAGCTGAAGCCGGCGCCTTCGAAGTCGACCTCGTGCAGAGAGCGCTCGCGCTGGTACGTGGCGTTCAGGTCCTTCACCCAGTAGCGCAGCCCGCGGTGCATCGGCTCCTCGAGCAGATGCCAGTCGAGGCTCGCGTCGTAGTTCCACTCGCGCCACTGGCCGAACTCGGCGCCCATGAACATCAGCTTCTTGCCCGGGTGCCCGTACATATAGCCGTAGAGCGCGCGCAGCGTCGCGTGCTTCTGCCACACGTCGCCCGGCATCTTGTCGAGCATCGACCCCTTCCCGTGCACGACCTCGTCGTGTGAGAACGGCAGGACGAAATTCTCGGTAAAGGCGTAGAGCATCGAGAAGGTGATCCGGTTGTGGTGCCAGCGGCGGTGGACCGGGTTCTGGCGGAGGTACTCGAGCATGTCGTGCATCCAGCCCATGTTCCACTTGAAGGTGAAGCCCAGGCCGCCCACGTAGACCGGCTTGCTCACCGCCGGCCAGGAGGTGGATTCTTCCGCCGCGGTGATGGTCCCCGGCACGCGTCCGTGCGTGACGGTGTTCATGTGCTGCAGGAACTCCACCGCCTCGAGGTTCTCGCGCCCGCCGTACTGGTTCGGAATCCACTCGCCGGCGGAGCGCGAGTAATCGAGGTAGAGCATCGAGGCCACGGCGTCCACGCGCAGGCCGTCGACATGGAATTCCGCCAGCCAGAACAGAGCGTTGCTGAGCAGGAACGTACGCACCTCGCTGCGGCCGTAGTTGAAGATCAACGTGCCCCAGTCCTGGTGCTCCCCTTTCCGCGGATCGTCGTGCTCGTACAGCGCCGTCCCGTCGAAACGCGAGAGGCCGTGCCCGTCCTTCGGGAAATGACCCGGCACCCAGTCGAGGATCACGCCGAGGCCGTGGCGATGGCATTCGTTCACGAAGTACCGGAAGTCGTTCGGCGTGCCAAACCGGCTCGTCGGCGCGAAGAAGCCGATCACCTGGTAGCCCCACGACCCCGAGAAGGGGTGCTCCATGACGGGCATGAGCTCGATGTGGGTGAACCCCATCTCGCGCACGTACGGGACGAGCGTGTGCGCCAGCTCGCGGTAGCTGAGATAGCGGTGGCCTTCTTCCGGCACGCGGCGCCACGAGCCGAGGTGCACTTCGTAGACCGCCTTGGGCCGATCGTGCCAGCCGCCGAGCGACTCGCGGTCGCGGATCCAGTCGTGGTCGCTCCACTCGAAGCCGGCATCGGTCCAGACGACCGATGCCGAATTGGGCGGGACCTCGAAGCACCGGGCATACGGATCCGCCTTCTGCAGCAGGTGTCCCGCCGGGGTGCGAATCTCGAACTTGTAGCAGACGCCGTCGGTCAGATCCGGAATGAAAATCTCCCAGATTCCCGAAGGTGCCAGACGACGCATGACGTGCGTCCGGCCGTCCCACCGATTGAAGTCGCCGATGACGCTGACCCGCTGGGCGTTGGGCGCCCAGACAGCGAAGTGGACGCCCGACACGGGGCCGACGGCGATCCGGCGCGCGCCAAGCTTGTCCCACGCACGGTAGTGGGTGCCCTCGCTCAGCAGGTGCAGGTCGAAATCGCTGAGGACCTGGCCGAACTGGTACGGGTCGATGACCTCGCGGGCGCCGCCGCTCTCGTGGACGCGGAAGCGGTAAGCGAACGCCTGGGGATCACGGCCATCGAGCGGGACGACAGCCTCGAAGAGTCCTTCAGGGCGCCGTCGCGCCATCGAGATTACGCCAGCGTCCGTAACGAGGTCGGCGCCGGACGCCGCCGGCTGCATCGTGCGGATGACGAGCGCCGGCCGCCCGTTCACCGTCGTCTCGTGCCGTCCAAGCGTCGCGAACGGATCGTCGCTCGTGCCGGTCGCGACCGCCGCGAGCAGGTCGTCCTCGGCCGTTCGGATCGCGCTGCTCATGGACGAGATTGTACTGCGATGGAGTGATATCCTCTGGGTCTCATACCCTTCTCACGACTCTTGCACACAAGGAGCCAACGTTGCCGGGAGTCTACGCGCAGTTCGACACCACCGAGGGAACGTTCACCGTCCGCCTCTACCAGGAGGAAGTGCCGAATACGGTCGAGAACTTCGTCGGGCTGGCCGAGGGGACGAAGGAATGGAACGATCCCCGGACCAACCAGGAGGTCAAGACGCCCTACTACGACGGTGTGATCTTCCACAGGGTGATTGACGGATTCATGATTCAGGGCGGCGATCCGCTTGGCCAGGGCATCGGCGGACCCGGCTATACGTTTGCCGACGAGTTTCATCCGAAGCTCCGGCACAGCAAGGCAGGCATCCTCTCAATGGCCAATCGCGGTCCGAACACCAACGGTGGCCAGTTCTTCATCACACTGGGCCCGACGCCTCACCTCGACGACCGCCACTCGGTGTTCGGGGAGGTCGTCGAAGGAATGGACGTGGTGAGGAAGATCGGGAGCGCGCGAACGGGCGACCGCGACCGTCCGGTGAAGGACATCACGATCAAGTCGGTCAGGATTGAGCGCCGCTAAAGATCCGGGATTCAGGATTCGGGATTCGTCGGGATTCGATCTTCATGTGCGGCGTGCACGACGGTGAGTGATGGATCAGGCACCGCAATTGCGAATCCCGAATCCCGAATGACTGACCGCCCCCATGTGCTGATGCCGCTCGTCTACGACGAGCTCCGCCGGATTGCGGCCCGCTACGTCAGTCGCGAGCGCCCGGGACAGACGCTGCAGGCGACGGCGCTCGTCAACGAAGCGTTCGTCCGGCTCGCGACGGAACGCGCGCGTGAGTTTCAGAACCGCACCCATTTCCTTGCCATTGCGGCGCTCTCGATGCGGCAGATTCTCGTGCAGCGGGCGCGGGCACGCGGCGCAGCCAAGCGCGGAGGCGCCCCGCAGCGGGTCACGCTGGATGACGCGAACATCGCGAGGAGTCCCGCCGCCCCGGCCGGCGCGCTCCCGGGCGACGTCGATATCATCGCTCTCGACGCGGCGCTGACACGGCTGGCGGAGATCGACCCCGAACAGGCGAAGATCGTCGAGTTGCGCTACTTCGGCGGCCTGACCGTCGAGGAGGCCGCGGAGGCGGTGGGTGTCTCGCCCGCGACCGTCAAGCGCCAGTGGGCCATGGCCCGCGCATGGTTGAAGCGCGCGCTGGAATGAGTAGCGAAGCTCCGCCTCGAACGGACTGGTGGATCGGCGGATCTTCGCTACTAGATGCGCGGCCGCGGCCGCCGCGGCGGCCGCGCCTAAGACAGCTCCTAAGGCAAACCATCGGACACCTGCTTCAACTGTCACGACTCAGGCCTTAGGAGATGTCTACCGCGCAGTGGACCCGGCTGAAGGCGCTCTTCCACGGCGCGCTCGAGCAGTCCCCTGACGCACGGGAACAATGGCTGCGCGACGCCGCCGGCGGTGATCTCGAGCTGCTGCACGAGGCGCAGGGGCTCATCGAAGCCCACGAGACGGTTGGAACATTCCTCGAAGACCCGGCGACGATCGATCCCGAAGATCTCGTCGGGCCGGCTGAAGCCGGCCCCTACGACAAGATTGGAGGTGATGCTCCGGACGTGGGGGCCGGCTTTAGCCGGCCCGAGCTGGCGCCGGGCGCGACGATCGGACCCTATCTGATCATCGAAGAGCTCGGCCGTGGCGGGATGGGTGTCGTCTACCTTGCCGAAGATCAGCGGCTGGGCCGACGCGTCGCGCTGAAGTCGTTGCCTCCTGCCGCCGCGAGCGATCCGGTGTTTCGCGAGCGGCTCCGCCGCGAGGCGCGTGCCGCGGCCACCATCTCGCACCCCGCCGTCGCGGTCGTCTATTCGCTCGATGAAATCGACGGTCACCTGCTCATCGCCAGCGAGTACGTCCGCGGCCACACGCTGCGCGCCGAGCTCGACCGCGGTCCGATCGAACATCGCCGGGCGGTGGCGATCGCCGCCGACATCGTGAAGGCGCTGGCGGCCGCGCACGCGGCCGGCGTGATCCACCGGGACCTGAAGCCCGAGAACGTCCTGGTCACGGACCAGGGCACCGTCAAGGTGGTGGACTTCGGAATCGCATACATAGAGGGCGCTGCCGGTACGCGGCTGACGCGCGACGGTGCGCTCATCGGGACGCCGGCATACATGGCGCCCGAGCAGCTCGTCGGCCATACAGTCGACGCGCGGGCCGACATCTACGCCGTCGGAGTGCTGCTCGCCGAGATGCTGACCGGCGGGCATCCGCTCCACCCGTCCGCGACGCCAGTGCCGACGTCGCTCGCGCCGATTGTCGAACTCTGCGTGCAGCAGAACCCAATGGGACGGTTCGCCTCCGCGGGCGATCTCCTGCACGCCCTCGAACGCGCGACAGACGCCGCCGCTCCGGGCGGCTCGCTTGAGACGGGCAGCCGGCACGAGCGATCCGCAGCACGATGGTGGTGGGAATTTCACCAGGCCGTGGCCGCGCTCGCGTATTGGCTGATCTTGATCCCGGCATGGAACGCGCGCGGGCTGATTGGCGGGATGTGGGGTCGTGCCGTGTTCATCGCCGCGCTGACCGCGGTGATCGTCGCGGCCAACCTTCGCCTCCACCAGTGGTTCACTTCCAGGTTCTATCCTGGCGAGCTCGAGTGGCTGCGGACCCGCGTGGCACGGTGGATTCTTGGTGCCGACTGGGTGCTCGCTCTCGCGCTCGTGGCCGGGGGACTGCTGCTCGGCGACGAACGGTCGCCGCTCGCGATTCTCCTGATCGCCTTCGGCATCGGCGCGGCCGTCGCGTTCCTCGTGATCGAGCCGGCCACCGCACGTGCCGCGTTTCGCAGTCCGTCCAAACCCTAGTCCAGCGTTTTTTCACATCCACGGGCCACGGAGGCACGGAGGCACGGAGCAAATTTGGCTTGATGTCCTCCGTGTCTCCGTGTCTCCGTGGCTACGTTGGGGGGGTGAGGAGCGGAGTAGCCTCAGAGCAGGAACATCGTTGCGAGACCCAGGAAAAGGAAGAACCCCATGGCATCGGTGATGAAGGTCAGCAGCACGCTCGACCCATGCGCCGGATCGCGTCCGCTCGCGTGCAGCGCCACGGGAATCGCCACGCCGGACAGCGCCGCGACGACGAGGTTGAGCACCACCGCGCTGCCCATCACCACGCCGAGCGCCACGCTCGAGTAGAGGACGGCCGCCGCCAGGCCGACGAGCGCTCCCCACACGCTCCCATTCAGCAGGCTGACGCCAAGCTCCTTGTTGACGATGCGGCCGGCGCCCGACACCTGGATGCGGTCGAGGGCCAGCGCGCGAATCACCAGCGCCATCGTCTGGTTGCCAGTGTTCCCCCCGATGCTCGCCACGATCGGCATCAGCGCCGCGAGCGCCGCCAGTTGCTGGATCGCGCCTTCGAACCGCCCGATCACGCGCGATGCCACGAACGCCGTCACGAGGTTGACGCCGAGCCACGGCCAGCGGTTGCGGGCACTGTCCCACGGCGACGCGAACAGATCTTCGTCGCGGTTCAGGCCGGCATGCTTCAGCGCCTGCAGGCTCGACTCGTTGCGGACGAAATCGATGACGCTGTCGACCGTCAGCCGTCCGACCAGCTTCCCGCGGTCGTCCACGACGGGCGCCGAGACCAGGTCGTACCGCTCGAACGCCCGCGCCGCATCGGCGGCGTTGTCGTCCGGAGTGAAACTCGGCGTGTCCTCGCTCAACAGGCCGACCACCGGCGCCGAGGGCGGCCGGACCAGCATGGCCTGCAGCGGCACCGTGCCGCGGAAGACATTTCGCGCATCGATGACGAACACGCGGTCGGTCTGCGACGGCAGCTCCCCACGCTTCCGGAAGCCGGCGAGGCACTGCTCGATGGTGTAAGTCTCGGGGACCGCCACCCACTCCCTGGTCATGTAGTGCCCGACGGACTCCTCCGGAAAGTGCACCGCATCCTCGAAGACGGAGCGATCCGCCGATTCGAGGGCGCGCGACACGGATGCCAGGATGTCGGCGGGGACCGCCTCGGACACGTAGGCCAGGTCTTCGGGGTCGAGCGTCAGGAGCACGCTGACGAGCCGCTCGGGCGGCGTGGAATCGACGAGCGATTCCCGTACGGCCGCGGACACCTCGACAAACACGAGCCCTGCCTGCTCGGCGGGCGCCTGGTTCCACACGGTGCGCCGGTCGTCGAGCGGGAGCGACTCGAGCACATAGGCGACATCCGCGGCATGCATCGCGCGTAGGTGCTTGTGCAGCTCCGCCATGTTCTGGCGGTGCTGCAGGCTCTCGAGGAGATCGCGTTTCGGACCTTCCTGGCGATGGGTCAACGCCTCCAGAACGCGATGCTTCTCGAGGAGCTGCGTGATCTCGGCCAACCTCGTCTGCAGCCGCTCTTCGGATCGCACGGTGATGGGCATGGTGGTCCTCGAGGCATGGTTGTACAACAACCGTACTGCAAACCGGTCACGCCAGAGGACACTCCTGGCACGTATCGTGGTCTGTCAGCAGAGCCCCCCGCTAAACTGGTATGGACCAGTTCGCTTGCAGTACGCGCCGCGGAAATATTCTCCTCGTAGAAGACCGCGACGACGTGCGCCTGGGGCTGGCCCAACTGCTCGAGCTGCACGGATATCTCGTTGCCGACGTGCCGAATGGCGAACAGGCACTGGACCGGCTCGTCGGAGATCCCAGCGGTTTCGCGCTCATCGTGCTCGACCTGCTCCTGCCGGGCGCGATCAGCGGCGCCGACCTGCGTGAACATCAGCTGGCCGACGCGGCGCTTCGCTCGATTCCGACGATCGTCATCACCGCCACCGAGCCCCGGCCGCACGAGCGGCAGCAGATCCAGCCTGACGCGTGGCTCGAAAAGCCGTTCCGGTTCGACGATCTGCTTGCCTTGGTCCGGCACTACGTCGCCCCGGAGCGGCCGACCGTCGCCGCCCATTAGCTCTGCCTGGCCGTTCCCGCTTCTCGGTGTTCACTTCTTCGTTCGTGTTCAGAGTTCGAGGTTCGGTGCTCAGTTCCCGGTTCGCAGTTCCGGGTTCGTGGTTCGCAGTTCGCGGTTCGGGGTTCAGGGTCCCGAGTTCCCGATTCTGGGTTCGAGCCGGCTAAAGCCGGCCCCCACGACTGTCTGCACAATCTCAGTCGTACGTAGGGGCCGGCTTCAGCCGGCCCGAACGCGCGAACCGCGAACCTCGAACCCCGAAGCATGAACCGAACCCCGAATCTGAACACGAACTGAGAAGGTAGCAGAACGGGGAAGCGTGAACGACTGTTCCGTGTTCTTGGATACGTGAGATCATCGCTCGAGAATCTGATGCGGCGCTACGGCCCCGTCCTCGTGTTGTGTCTGGCTGCGTGCCGCCAGGAGGGGCCTCCTGCGCCCACCACGCCGGAGGAAGTGGTCGTGCCCGTGGCCGCCAGACCGGCTGAAGTCGGAAGCGTTCGGGCCGTGCTGCACGCGAGCGGCATCATGACGCCGGCGCTGAACGCCGAGTTCCTGGCCCTCGCGCCCGAGCCGGCGCGCATCGTAGAGATCACAAAGGTGGAGGGCGATGCGGTCACGGCTGGCGAGCTGCTTGTGCGGCTCGAGATTCCGTCCGCCAACAGCGATGCGGCGCGACAGCGCGCCGAGACGGCCCGCCTGCGGGTCGACGTCGAAAACGCCAGGGTCAACCAGGCGCGGGCGCGCGACTTCTCCGAGCGGGGCCTCATCGCGCGCCGCGAGCTGGAAGACGCCGATCGTGCGCTGGCCGACACGCAGATTGCGCTCGCACGGGCAGAAGCCGCGGAGAACGCAGCCGAGGCGGCTCTGGCCCGCACGCTGATCCGCGCTCCGTTCACGGGCGTCGTGGCCAACCGCCTGCGGAACCCAGGCGACGTCGTCTCCGGCGCCGCGACTGATCCAATTTTGAGAATCGTCGATCCCGGGCGGCTCGAGGTGCTCGCGTCGGTGCCGGCCGGCGACCTCTCGCGCGTGCTGCCGGGCGCCACCGCCCGCCTCGCCGGCGTCCCCGCTGCCGCCACCGTGCGCCTGACCGTATCTTCCCGCTCCGGCGCGGCTCCCGCGGCGCCGGGCGGCACCGTGCCGGTACGCCTGACACCAGCCGAGCCGCTGCCGTTTGCAGTGGACACGCCCGTGCAGGTCGACATCGATCTCGAAGAGCACGTGAACGCGGTGCTCGTGGCGCCCGAGGCTATTGTGCGGGATGGCGGCAAGGCGGCCGTGTTCGTGGCTGCGGGCAATCGCGCCGAGCGCCGTGAGGTGACGACGGGCGTGATCGACGATCGCTACGTGGAGATCACGTCAGGCGTCCGTGTGGGCGAGTTGATCATCACGCGCGGCCAAACGGGTCTCGAAGACGGCGCGCCGATCAACGTCGACGTCGCGGCGCGTTAGGTGACGCCGAAGCGTTTTCATCCGCACGCGCCACGGAGTCACGGAGCAGTGCGTCGGCGTTGGACCGTGCCTCTCGTCATGACAACTCCTCCAATCCCGGCCCTTTCGTTTCAGCCGGTGTTCATCCTCGGACCCCACCGGTCCGGTACGAGCGCGCTCTACCGCGCATTGGTCGAGACGGGAGCGTTCAACTGCGTGACGACGTATCACATCGTCCACCGCCAGCACCTGCTCGACTGGCACGTCAATGGACGGGAGGCAGAGGCACGCGCGGCGCTGGCCGCGCGGCTCGCGGCCCTGGGACTGACGAACCGCCAGTTCGATGCTTTTCCGGTTGGGCCCGACGTGCCTGAAGAGTACGGGCACGCGTTGCCACACCAGGGTCGGCGCCCACGATTGAGCCGGCGCAACTTTCCGGGATTCCTGCACTTCTGCAGTACGCTACAGATGCTCCAGGAGCCCGACCGCCCTCTCCTGCTCAAGAACCCGTTCGATAGCGATCGTTTCCTCATGATCACTCGTGCCCTGCCGCACGCCAGGTTCATCTTCGTGCACCGCAACCCCGTGGACGTGGCGAGCTCGCAGGTGCGGGCGATCCGCGCGATCCTCGCCGACCGGCATGAATACGAAGCGCTCCTCGTCGAGTGGTACCGACAGGTGTGGCAACGCCGCTGGCTTCTTGCCGTGGCTCGAGCCATGTACGGATCACGCTCGCGGCTACTCGTGTACCAAGTGCGACGGAATCTCGTGCGGCTGTGCCGGTACGTCGTCAACAACGTAGACCGTGTCAACGACCGTGTGGTCCACGTCCGATACGCGGACTTCTGCGCGCGGCCCGATGTCGTGATCGACAGCGTCCTGCAGTTCTGCCAGGTGACCGCGCGTGCGCAGCCGGCGCTGAGCGACCTCGTGCAGCCGCGCACCTCGGAGTGCCATCCGGACGTGCGTCGGTGTGAGGCGGCCATCAACAGGCAGACGGCTCGATACCGTCAGCGATTTGGCGTATAGCCGAACTCAACTCCCAACTCCCAACGTGATACCCGCGCCAGCTCCCAACCTGTCGGGCTGCTCTCGCAGCCCTGGACTGGGAGT
>DATDHP010000329.1:0-3784 GCA_036521515.1 Vicinamibacterales bacterium | reverse complement strand
GCGGCGGTCGTCCTGTCGCCAAGGCCGGTCACCGCGCAAACCCCCTTCTTTCCGTACTTCGGCAAGAACCAGATTCGCTACGACAACTTCCGGTGGAGCATCTACACCACGGATCATTTTGAGCTCTATTACTATCCCGAGATCGAACAGCACCTGGAGCGTGTCGCCGGCTACGCCGAGAGCGCGTACCAGCATGTCAGCTCCGAGCTGAAGCACGATCTGGCGTTCAAGGTGCCGCTGATCCTGTTCAAGACGAGCAGCGAGTTCCAGCAGCAGAACGTCATTCCCGGGGCGGCGCAGGAGGGCGTCGGCGCGTTCGCCGAGCCGTCGCGCGATCGCATCGTCATGCCAATGGACGAGCCGCCCGACCTGCTCTATCGCCTGATCGTCCACGAGCTCACGCACGTCTTCGAGTTCGACATCATCCCGACCTCGTTGATCCGCCGCAGCGTTCCGCTGTGGGTCAACGAGGGCCTGTCGGACTACATGACCGGCATCTGGCGTCCGATCGACCTGATGACGGTGCGTGACGCCGCAGTCGCCGACATCGTTCCCAAGATGACCGAGCTCGAAGGCTACACCGACGTCGGCAGCGTGCGGATGATCTACAACCTCGGACACGCCGTGTTCGAGTTCATCGAGGCGCGCTGGGGCAAGGAAGGGCTGCGGCAGTACCTGTTCTCGCTGCGCAAGGCGGTGATCGGCGGCGGCGAGGACGCCTACGTGGAGGCGTTCCGCATCACGCCCGAGGAGTTCGACCAGCAGTTCGACAAGTACCTGAAGGATCGCTTCAAGCCATTCCGCGACAAGGAGCGGCCGGCGGACTACGGGCGCAACCTGGCGCCGGATCCGCGGGAGACGCGGTTCATCGGCGCCTACTCGGTCGAGCCGTCGCCGTCGGGCGATATCTTCGCGATTGCCACCGGCAACCGGCGCGACCGTGAGCTGGACATCATCCTCGTGTCGTCGAAGGACGGATCGGTCATCCGCAACCTGACGCGCGGGTTCGACCAGGACAAGGGCTTCGAGTACATCGTCCAGCCCGGGATGCGGTTCAACACGGTGGCGTGGATGTCGTGGTCGCCGACGGGCGACCGCATTGCCTATTTCGCGCGCCGTGAGAAGTCGAAAGCGCTGATCCTGCAGAACGTGCTGAACGGGAACATCGAACAGCGCATCGACATGCGGACCGTCGACGATCCCGAGTCGCCGGACATCTCACCCGACGGCCGGCGCGTGGCATTCGCGGCGCTCTCGGGCGGCGTCGGCGACATCTACGTCATCGACCTGCAGTCGGGCGACGTGACCAACGTCACCAAGGACGGCTTCGCCGACTCCGGCCCGACGTGGTCGCCGGACGGGCGCTCCCTCGTCTACATCGCGCGCATCAGCGGCAACGAGAAGCTGTTCCGCGTCGACACGGCGAGCGGCCAGAAGACGCAGCTCACCTTCGGCACGCACGACGACTCCGCCGCGCAGTTCCTCGATGCCGACACGCTGGTGTTCGCGTCCACGGCCACCGACCCGGCGCAGCCGATCGAGCCGGACGTCGCGCGCAACGGCAACATCTACAACATCTGGACGCTCAGCCTGAAGAACGGGGAGCTGCGGCAGTTCACCGACGCGCTCGGCGGCAACTCGTCCGTCGTGGTAGTGCCAAACGGCACCGCCAACCCGCAGATCGCGTTCGTCAGCTACTACAAGAGCGAGTACGAGCTGCACGTGCTCGATCGGCGCGAGCCGGTGGTCACTGCGGCGTCGGCCGACTTCGGCGCGCCGGGGCCGATCATCGACTTCCAGGCGCCGCTGTCGCACACGCTGGTCACCGAGAACAAGCGCCGCAAGGGCGCCTTCGAGAAGCTGTTCCTCGACGGCCGGCCGCCGGTCGCCGTCGGCGTCACCAGCGGCGGCGACGTCTTCGGCGGCTCCGCCGTCTCCTTCAGCGACGTACTGGGGGACAAGAACTTCAGCCTCTTCGCCGCGTCGATCTCGCAGTACCGCACGCTGTCGTTCTCGTTCGTGAACATGGAGCGCCGGTTCCAGTACGCGTTGCAGGGCTTCTCGCAGACCCAGTTCTTTTACGGAGCGCTCGAAGGCGTGTTCTACGATCCGAGCCTGGCCGGCGTCGTCGATCGCGACTTCGCCGTGGCGACGCGCTCGGTGCGCGGCGGCAGCGCCTTCGGGATCTGGCCGCTCGATCGCTACCGCCGCCTGGAGCTGTTCGGCGGCGTGATGAACTACGCCGAGTCGTTCAACGACCCGACGCTGGAGCAGTACTCGGAGGAGTACCAGCAGGAGACGTTCGGCCAGCCACTGTTCAGGAACGGCACGTTCGTCCCGCTCGGCGTCACGTTCGTCCAGGAGACGACGGTGTTCCGCGAATTCGGGCCGCTGGCCGGCAACACGATGCGCCTCTCGTACGAGGTCGCGCCGAAGATCGGCAACACGCTGTCGCGCCAGACGGCGGACCTCGACGCGCGCTACTACCTCCGGCTCGGCGGCTCCGGATTGCTGGCGCTGCGCGCGCGCGGGTTCAAGAGCTGGGGCGATGCGCCCGACTTCATGTATTTCGGCGGCAACTCCGAGATGCGCGGCTACGAGTACCTCGAGTTCATCGGCCAGGAGGCGATGTTCCTCAACGCCGAGCTCCGCTTCCCGTTCATCGAGGCGATGCTGACGCCGATCGGCATCCTCGGCGGCATCCGCGGCGTGTTCTTTGCCAACATGGGCGGCGGCCGCTTCGACGGCCAGCCGTTCAAGTGGTGGTCGACCTCGTCCCAGACGTATACCCCGACGGTCGGCTTGAACGTCAACAACTTCGCTCAAACGGTCACGCCTGTCTATGGCCCTCCGCGGCACATCGACGGCTTCCGCCTCGTGGACGCGCGCGCCTCGTACGGTGTGGGCCTCGAGACATTCGCGCTCGGTTTCCCCGTTCACTTCGACTGGGCGTGGCGGACGCTCTTCAACAAGGAGTGGGAGGATGCGCTGTTCGCGCTGCCGTGCGGCGGCGACTTTCAGATAGAGACGAACTGCGGCGGCAGCTCCGCGTTCCGCAACCCGCGCTTCGCCGTGTGGATTGGGTATGACTTCTAAACGCGGGCGGCAGCGTTCGTAGAGGCGGACCTTCAGGTCCGCCTGACCTCAGGCGGGTCTAAAGACCCGCCTCTACGAACACCAACGTTCTTGTCGTAGGGCCGGCTTCAGCCGGCCCTTATCGTTTCGACCTAGTTTTTTTCCAGCCTCAGCTCGCTGGCCGCCATGTCCATCGACACGCGGTAGCCGCCCAGGAACTTGTGGCCGATGATGCCGCCGACCTGGAAGCCGAGCAGCACGCTCGGGGCGCGGAGGTTCAGCACGACCAGCGGGAAGTTCCGGTACTCGATCCGGTCGAAGTCGAGGTTCACGCCGGGCAGCAGGAACGCGTCGCGATCCCAGCCCGACGTGCCGTACACCTTGAGCGGAATCCGGCGGTATTTCGATTTCTCCAGCGCCCCCGCAGTGTCGGCGCTGATCGAGATCACTTCCCCGCCGGTATCGACGACGAAGTAGGTCGGGTACGTCGAGTTCAGCACCCCGCGTACCATGGCGAGCCGGTGGACGCGCATCGGCAGCGTGAAGTCGGCGTTCGCTTCCGGCAGCGTGCGCGCAATCGTCAGCAGCCGCGCCCGGTAGTCGATTCGCATGGACATGCCGAGCGACAGCGGCGAGAAGCTCTCGCTTTCCCGTCTCGGGATCCCGCGCAGTGCCGGGTTCTTGATGAGCACCGGCAGGTTGCGGACCT
>DATDHP010000328.1:0-2229 GCA_036521515.1 Vicinamibacterales bacterium | reverse complement strand
CGAGCGCGTCGTCGTCTACACGACGCTGCTGGCCGACGGAACGCTTTTCTATTACCTGACGGTCGTGCCGGAGAACGACGCCCAGGCGTTTCAGGAGACGTTCCGGCGCGTCGGCGAATCGATCCGGCTGGCGGCTGGGCGCTGACCCGCCTCGGCGCGGCAACAGGCCGGCCTGAAGGCCGGCCTCTCCAAATGTGCCGGCGAAGCTGCCAAGAGTCCGCGACATGCGCCCTTCGGGTCCGGGTTGCCTCCGGATTCGCATAGTCGGCAGGCGCACGCTCCCGTAGATTGGCGGCGTGAGCCTGCAGCACCGCTTATTGTTGGCCGGGGTGGGTGTTTTCATCGCCGCGGTCATGACCAGCGCTGACGGGGCGACTTCGCCGGGCGCCTTACTCAGCCCCCAGACGTCCGGCGCCCAGGCGCCGGCCACCGCGGCGTACGCCGGGAGCGACACGTGCGTCCTGTGTCACACGGGCCAGGACGAGTCGCTGCAGGGAACGGCGCACGCGCAGGCGATGAACCCGCGCTCGCCGGCGGCAAACCGCGGCTGTGAGAGCTGTCACGGCCCGGGGCAGGCCCACGTCGACGACGAACAGAAGGGCAACATTCGAAGATTCGGGGAGCTGACCCCCGCCGAGAGCAGCGAGATCTGTCTGACATGTCACAACCGCGGCAATCACGCGGGATGGGAAGGCAGCGCGCACGATCGCCGCAACCTGTCCTGCACCACCTGCCACAGCGTGCACAGCCCGCAGTCGCCGGCGCGCCAGCTCGTCAAGGCCACGCAGACCGAGCTCTGTGCCACCTGTCATCGCGTCCAGGTGGTCAAGACCGAGCGCGCGGTCGCACATATGCCCGTGCGCGAAGGCAAGATGTCGTGCACTTCCTGCCACAACCCGCACGGGTCGATCACCAACGTCAAGGCGCTGAAGGTCGGCCATTCGATCGGCGAGCTGTGCACCACGTGCCACGCCGAGATGCGGGGGCCGGTGCTGTGGGAGCACGCCCCGGTGCGGGAGAGTTGCACGACGTGTCATGACGCGCACGGCTCGTCGAACGACCGGATGCTCGCCGTCCGCATGCCGATGCTCTGCCAGCGCTGCCACGTGGCCACGCGGCACCCCTCCTCCCTCTATGACAAGGACGAGATCACGGTGAACAAGAGCAACCGGATGTTCGGCCGGTCGTGCGTCAACTGCCACTCGAACATCCACGGCTCGAACCACCCGTCCGGGCAGTTCTTCATGCGCTGATTCGGAGTTTGCTGTATGCGTCGGCTGGTGTTCAGGGGCCTCGTCCTGTGTCTTGGCGTGTCGGCGCCGGTGGCGGCGTACGCCCAGGACACGTCGCAGCAGACGGGTGCGGCGCCGCAGGCCGCCCCGCCAGCGGCTGCGCCTGTTGGACTCGACACGTCACGCAGCCTGTTCGAGCCGGCGGCGAACCAGTTCGAGCTCGGCGGCCGGTGGATGAGCGTGGACGGCGATCCCGCGCGATTTCAACGCTACGGCGATTTCCGGGACGGCCTGCTGTTCACCGATGCCCGCTATGCGCGCGACGACCCCTCGGGGCGGTGGCTCTTTCGGGCGGCGGCGGACAACGTCGGATGGCGCGATCAGCGCTTCGCCGCCGACTACGAACGCCCCGGCCGATTCGTTGTTTCCGGCTTGTGGGACCAGATTCCGCAGTTCTACAGCGTCGACACCAGCACGCCGTACACACCCGAGGAGAGCCCGCTCCTCCTCGACGATACGACGCAGCGCCTGATCCAGACCGGGCAGGCGACGCTGTCGGCGTACGTGCCGATCGCCGCGCAGTTCGACCTGCGTGAGCGGCGCGACATCGGCAACGTGAGCGTGAAGGCCACACCCACCCCGCAACTCGACCTGACCGGCGCTTTCACCACCCAGCGCCACGTTGGCGAGTTGCCGTGGGGCGCCAGCTTCGGCTTCGGAAACGACGTCGAGGTGGCCTTGCCGTACGACTCGCGGACCAACGACCTGAACATCGGCGCCGAGTGGACGAACCAGCGCAGCATGCTGCGCGTGGCCTACGACGGGTCGTGGTTCGACAACCTCGACGACACGCTGCTGTGGGACAGCCCGCTCGCCCTGACCGACTCGACGACCGCCCCGGGCCGCGGGCGGATGGCGCTCTGGCCGTCGAACTCGGCGCAAACCGTGAGCGCCGCCGGCTACGCCAAGTTCGCGCGGCGCTCGCAGCTGACAGGCG
>DATDHP010000327.1:0-21229 GCA_036521515.1 Vicinamibacterales bacterium | reverse complement strand
CGAGAAGGCCGCCGTCGTGGCGATACCGGCTACGGCCGCTTCACGGTCGATTTCCGAGGTCAGCGTGCTGAACTCGCTCGACAGCTTGGAGATGTCCACGCCGCTCGACGCCGAGGCGGCCTGCGTGGCGAGGGTCGCCATGCGGTCGAGAATCGTGGCGATGTTGGCCATCGCGCTGTCCTTGATCTGAAGCTTGGACAGACCGTCGTTGGCGTTGCGGATGCCCTGGTTCATGACGGCGACGTCGTTGCGATACGCGTTCGCAACGGCGAGGCCGGCCGCATCGTCGCCGGACGAGTTGATGCGGAAGCCGCTGGACAACCGGCTGAGGGCCTTGTTGAGGCCCATGTTCGTGGTCTGCAGGTTCGACTGCGCGTTTGCTGACGCGATGTTGCTGACGACTGAGAATGATGCCATTGTGTTCTGATCCTCCGTGATAATCGGCCCGCATCCATGCGGGTCTGCGCCCGGGGAACCCCGCCCCCTTGCGTGGACAGGTAATCGGGAAAGCACCCGCGTTCTTTAGGCGGAGCCGGGGCCGGGGACCCGACACCGGGACGGGGTCCCGTCACGCGGTGCCGGCACGGATCTTCCCGAACGGTCTGTATTCCGGGCAATTCCGCGCACGACGGGCACTCGGGCGATCACGGAACGACGTGGTATGCCCGTTGCCTTACCACGGCCGTCACCCATGTCGCCCAGGCCAGGAATCCCGTCTTCCGCCGTTGCGGCAGCGCGCACGCGTGCTGACCACAATCAGGCGGTCTCGTTCGCGCCGCCCGCGATTGGCGCCGAGGAGATCGCCGAAGTCGTCGAGACGCTCGAGTCCGGCTGGCTGTCCACCGGTCCGCGCGTGGCGGCCTTCGAGCAGGCGTTTGCGGAATACACCGGCGCCGATTACGCAATTGCACTCAATTCGTGCACGGCGGCCTTGCACCTGTCGCTGCTCGCGGCCGGGATTGGGGAGGGGGACGAGGTCGTCACGACCCCCCTGACGTTCTGTTCGACGGCCAATGTCGTTGTACATACCGGTGCGACTCCGGTGTTTGCCGACATTGACTCGAACACGTTCAATCTGGACCCGCGGGCGGCCGGTTCGGCGGTGACTGTCCGCACGCGCGCCATTCTGCCCGTGCATTTCGGGGGGCGTCCTGCGGAGATGACAGCGTTGCGCAGCCTGGCGGCTCGCAGGGGACTGACGCTCGTCGAGGATGCCGCGCACTGCGTCGAAGGCATCGCCCAGGGCCGCAAGGTGGGGTCGATTGGCGATTTCACCTGCTTCAGCTTTTACGCGACGAAGAACCTGACGACCGGTGAGGGCGGGATGGTGACGACCTCCGACGCCAAAGCCGCCTCGTTCATCCGGACGGCGTCGCTGCACGGCATGAGCCGCAACGCGTGGACGCGTTACGCCCCCGGCGGTTCAGCCCAATACGATGTGCTGATGCCGGGTTTCAAATACAACATGATGGACCTCCAAGCCGCGCTCGGGCTGCACCAGCTCGCGGCCATCGACACGCGGCTGGCGCGTCGCGCGGCCATCTGGGCGCAGTACGACGAGGCGCTGGCTGAGCTGCCGCTGAGGCGTCCGGCGCCGGTGCGCGCGGGCGACGTCCACGCGCGCCACCTTTACACGGTCCTCGTCGAACCGGCCTCGGGTCTTTCGCGTGACGCGCTGCAGGCGACGCTGCGCGAACGCGGCATCGCCACCAGCATCCACTTTCGCGCGCTCCACCTTCAACCCTTTTACCAGGAGCGGTTTGGCCTGCGGCGGGGAATGTTCCCGGCCGCGGAAGCCGTCTCCGATTCCACGCTGTCGCTCCCGCTCTCGGCCGCCATGGCGCCTGGAGCGGTGGACCGCGTCATCGAGGCACTCCATGACGTCCTTGGCTGAGACCCGCGTCCTCCTTGTTGCCACTGTGAGTCCTCGACCTGGAAACGGCCCCTTCGCGCAATACCTCTCGATCGCCCGCGCGCTCGGCGTGCGGCCGCTCGTGGCGGTGCCTGGTCCGCGCCACGCTGCGGAAACGGCGCTGGCGCTCGGCGCCGACGTGGTTCCCGAGGCGACGCCAAGCGTGATTGGCGCGCTCCGCGTCGACGTCGTGGTCGTTGACGACCCGATCGCGGCGCAGGTGGGCGGCTGGATCATCGCCGCGCAGCGCGCCGGCGCGCTCGTGGTGACGCTGGGCGACCTCGGGATCAGCACGTTGAGGCAGTCCTCGCGCAGGGCAAGCAGCTTTGCGCCCCAGCCGGCGACCAGCAGCGATACAGCCGCGCTTGGGGCCCATCAATGAGCTTCGGCCACATCCCGCCAGTGCCGCGGCTGAGGCAGCCGGCCCGGTGGGAGAACCCGTGGGTCGCGTCGCCGTGGAATGACACAGCGGAAGGGGACAGCACCAGCACGCAGCGAAGGTCCCGACCCGGGCGCCGTAGCATTGGCGAAGGCGACCGCGGGCTCATTCTCGATCTCGACGATACGCTTTACCCGCGCGAGCGTTTCCTGAGGAGTGGCTTCGCGGCGGTGGCCCGTCATGTGGAAGCCGCGCACGGGATCCCGGCCGAGCTCGCCTATCTCTTGATGAGCCGCACGTATGCCACGGAACAGCGCGGCCAGGAGCTCCAGGTCATGTGCGATCGCGCGGGCCTCTCCCGCGCCCTCGTGCCGTCGCTTCTCGACGTGTTCCGCCGGCACATGCCTATCCTGTGGCTGAACCATGGCGTCAGCGACGCGCTGCACATGTTGCGGGCGACCGGATGGCGGCTGGGTATTCTCACGAACGGTCTGCCATCGGTGCAGTTTCGCAAGGTCGCGGCGCTCGAGCTGATGTCGCTCGTGGACGAGGTCGTCTACGCGGAAGATCACGTGACCGGCGGCAAGCCCGCGGTCGCGGCGTTCGAGGCGGCGCTCCGGTCGCTCGAGCTGTCCGCCGACCAGTGCATCTGCGTCGGCGACGACCTGGTGCGCGACGTGCGCGGCGCCCGCGTCCTCGGCATGCGGACCATTCGTCTATCACGTCCCGGCGTCATTGCGGCGCCCGGCGCCGATGCGGATGTGGTGATCGACTCGTTCCGGCAACTGCCTGACGCCGCACGCCTCCTGCTCGACACGGTGACGGCTGATGTGGCCTAGGATCGGCCGCCGCTCGATCGGGGCGCACGCGCCGGTGTTGGCCGTTGCCGAGATCGGCCTGAATCATGGCGGCGATCTCCAGCAGGCCATTGCGCTCGTGGACGCCGCGGCTTCCGCCGGTGCCAGGGCGATCAAGCTGCAGACGCTGTATGCGGATCGGCTCGTGGCGGCATGGTGCCCGCCGCCCGCCCACGTCAACGTCTCCTCGCTCCGCGAATTCTTCTCGACCTTCGAGCTCGACGCCGACGCCCACCGCGCGATCGTGACCCGTGCCCGCGAGCACGAGCTCGCCGTCCTCTCCACGCCGTTCTGCGAGGACGTGCTGCCGATGCTCGAGGAGCTGGACATCGACGCTTACAAGATCGCCAGTGGCGACCTGACCCACGACGGGCTCATTGCCGCGGCCGCCCGCACGGGGAAGCCGGTGATCCTGTCGACCGGAATGAGCTCTCTCACGGAGGTGCTGCGCGCCGTGAACGTCGCGCGGCGCGCGGGGGCAGAGGGCATTGCGGTGCTCCATTGCGTATCGGCGTATCCCACGCCGCCGGGCGCCGAGAACCTGCGCGCCATTCACACGATGGCGTGCGCCCTGGATGTTCCGGTGGGGCTCTCGGATCACAGCGCCGGCGGCCTGCTGTCGGCGGTCGCGGCCATCGCGCTCGGCGCCTGCATATACGAGCGCCACCTCATGCTGCACGAAGACGTGATCGATCGCGCCGTCTCCAGCACGCCGGCCGAGTTCCGCGCCATCGTGGACGCGATGGAGCGTACTCGTCTTTCGATGGGCGACGGCCGCAAGCGGTGTCTGCCGGCGGAGCGGGTGAATCTGGTCTCGAGCCGCCGCGGCCTCTACGCCCGCCGCGCGCTGAGCGCCGGGCAGCGCATCACGGCCAGCGACGTCATCGCGTTACGGCCGGCGAACGCACTGGGTCCCGCGGACCTGCCGCGGCTCGTCGATTCGGTCCTGTCCCGCGATCTGCCCGCCGGAGCGCCGTTTCGCGCCGCGGACCTGGCGATCGAGCGTGCTTCATGAAACGGTTCAACGTGCTCCTCACCGCCGGGTCGCGCCGTGTCGCCCTCGTGCAGGCGTTCCGGGCGGCGCTGAAATCACTCAGCATGCCGGGGTCGGTGATCGTCACCGACATCAATCCACTGTCGCCCTCGGTTCACGTGGCGGACCGGTCGTACCGCGTGCCGCTCGCGACCGACGAGTCGTACATCACCGAGCTGCTCACCATCTGTGAGGCGGAGCAGGTCAGGCTCGTCGTCCCCACGATCGACGATGAGCTGCCGGCGATTGCGGCGGCACGGGCCCAGTTCAAGGCCATCCAGGCGGTGGTCGCCTGCTCGCCGGCCGAGACCGCGTCGCTCTGCAACGACAAGCACGAGACCTGCACGCGATTGAGAGCGGCGGGCGTCTCCGCCGCCAGGTCGTACCTCCCGGCACAGCTCAGGGAGGACATGGACCTGCCGCTCTTCATCAAGCCGCGCGTTGGACGCGGGGCGATCGGCGCCTTCCCCGTGCGCACGCTGGACGAGCTCGATTTCTTCCTGCGCTACGTTCCAACGCCGATCGTGCAGGAGTACCTCGACGGCCCGGAGTTCACCATCGACGTGCTGTGCGACTTCGACGGCAGGCCGTTGTCGATCGTGCCGCGCGAGCGCGTGGTGGTCCGCGCCGGCGTCATCGATCGCGGGCGGACGGTCAACGACCTGCGGCTGATTCGGCTCGCCGAGGCGGCGTGCGCGGCGGTGCCCTTCGCCGGCGCCATCAACATCCAGTGCCGCATGCGCCACGAACAGCCGGCGATCTTCGAGATCAACCCGCGCTTCTCCGGCGGCATCCCGCTCACGATCCAGGCGGGCGCCGACTTCCCGTCGATGTTGATCAAGCTCGCGATGGGACGGCGCGTCGACGCGTGCATCGGGTCGTTCAGGGACGATCTCTGGATGACGAGTTTCGAATCGTCGTTCTTCCTGGACGGGGCGACGCTCGGCCTCGAGCCGTTCGGCAGCGATACACAGGTCGGAGAGGTAGCGTAATGCGGACCCGGGCGGGCATCATTCTTCAGGCGCGCTTCAACTCGACACGCCTTCCTGGCAAGGCGCTCGAAGTGGTTGGCGGTCGCACCGTTCTCGAACACTGCCTCCGCCGCCTGATCGCGGCGGGCGTCGCGCGCGTCGTGCTGGCCACCACGCGGGAACGGGAGGACGACGCGCTGGTGGCGATCGCCCGGCACCTTGGCGCGCTGGCCTACCGCGGCGACACTGCGGACGTCCTGACCCGCTTCTCTGACGCCGCGCGCTTCTTCGACATCGATCCCGTGCTGCGTGCCACCGGCGACAACCCCGCGGTGGACGTGCAGGCGCCCGGCCGCGTGCTCGCGGCGCTGCGCCTGACGGATGCCGACTACGTCCAGGAAGAAGGGCTCCCGTACGGCGCCGCCGTCGAAGGGATGACTGCCAGGGCGCTGCACAGGGCCGCGGCGCTGGCGCAGGACCCGTACGACCGCGAGCACGTGACCACGTTCATTCGGACCAACCGGCACATCTTCAACGTGGCCCAGGTGAGCGCGCCGACCTCGCTCGTGCGGGCGTCGCTGCGCCTGACCGTGGACACGCAGGACGATCTCGACAGGTTGCGGGAACTGTTCGTCCGCACGCAGTCCGATGATCCGTCGCTGGCGTCACTCATTGCGGCGTCCGGCCCGAAAGCCCCGCTCTACAACACGGCGATGCGCCGTACCGCTCGGGGTTCGGGATTCGGGATTGCCACCCCACCGCGCACAACACGCGCGGCGGGGGCCCCGGTTCGGGATTCGGCTTTGGCCTCCGGCCGGCAAGAGGTCGCGTGACCCCGCGCGCCGTTTCTCGCCGTCGCCGCGGGCCGCGGCTGGACTTGCTGTCGATCGCCCTGGCGCCGCTCGGCGTCGCGGCCGTGCTGCTTGCGCAGTACCTCGACGGCTCGCCGCTGGGGGCGCTGCTCCAGGGCTCGTCCGCCCTCGTGGTCGGCGGCGGCACGCTGGCAGCGATCCTCGTCAGCTATACACCGATGGAGATTGCGCGCGCGGCGCGCGCGGCCGCGCGGGCGTTTCTGGCGCCGGACGACGACATCGACACGCTGGCGGCGAAAATGGTGACCCTGTCCATTCGTGCGCACCGCAAGGGCCTGCCTGACCTCGAGACGGAGATCGACCACATCGAAGACCCGTTCCTGCGCGATGGGCTTGCCCTCGTTGCCGATGGGACGCCGACGGCCACGCTGAACGAGATGCTGATGCTCGAGCAGCACTCGCGCCAGGCGGAGGAAGAAGCGCCGGCGCGGATATTCGAGGCGGCCGCGGGCTACGCGCCGACCATGGGCATCCTCGGTGCGGTGCTCGGCCTGATGCGGGTCATGGAGCACCTGAGCGCGCCGGGCGTGCTTGGCGGCGGCATTGCGCTGGCGTTCGTCGCAACGGTCTACGGCGTCGGCGGCGCCAACCTGATCCTGCTGCCGATTGCCGGACGACTGCGCGAGCGCGCAGCGGTTCAGGCACGGCGAAGGGAGCTGATCATCCAGGGCCTCCAGGGGATGCACCAGCGGCTCAACCCGCGGCTGCTGGCCCACAAGCTCCGGGCATTTTCCAGCCGCGTGCCGCGCATCGACGAGATCGCCGCGGCTCCCACGGGGCGAGCGTTTCGCGCTCCACGGATTTCGGCATGAAGCCGAACCGCCCCGATGCACGCGGCGGCCACGACCGGTGGCTGCTCTCCTACGCCGACCTCGTGACGCTGCTGCTCGCGCTCTTCACGACCTTGTACGCCGCATCCAGCGTCGATGCGAGAAAGCTCGCGCCGCTCCAGACCTCGCTGCGCGAGGCCTTCGACGCGCCGCCGATCATCGAGACCGTGAATCCGCGTGGCGCCCTGGTTCCGGCGCTGACCGCGACGCCCGGGCAGACCGCGCAGGACCATCTTCAGGCGCGCCTGATGCAGGAGCTGTCGGAGGCGTTGCGGCTGCAGCGCGTGGACATCCACCGGGACGCGCGCGGCCTCGTCGTGACGCTGCCCGAAGAGGCGGCGTTCGCGACCGCCAGCACCGACGTCTCACTGGAAGCGCGCGACCTCATCGACCGCGTCGCGACCGCCGTGCGCCCGACGTCCGGTTCGGTTCGCATCGAGGGGCACACCGACGACGTGCCGATCCGCACGGCGCGCTATTCCTCGAACTGGGAGCTGTCCACGGCGCGCGCGAGCGCGGTGGTCGCGTACCTCGTGGAGTCGTCCGGGTTCGATCCCGGCAGGTTGTCGGCCGCCGGCTACGGCGAATTCCATCCGCGGGTCGCGAACGACACGCCGCAGAACCGCGCGCGCAACCGCCGCATCGATATCGTCATCCTCGGAACCGATCGGTGAGCATGGTGCGCCTGTCGCCCGAGGTCCAGGAGCAGCTCCTGGGCCGGCCGGTGCGTGCTGTGCTCGGCGCCGCCGATTGGCTGGCGCTGGCCCGGGAACGCGTGCTCATCACCGGCGCGGGCGGCTCGGTCGGCTCGGAGCTCGCCCGCCAGATCGCCGCGTGCGGCCCCGACCGTCTGGTCCTGCTCGATCATTCCGAGTACGCGCTGTTCCAGATCGAGCGCGCCCTCCGCGATCGCCATCCCGCGCTGCAGATCGAAGCGGTCCTGGGCGACGTGAGCCGCCGCGCGGACCTGCGCGCGGCGTGCACGGCGCTCGCCCCGCACGTGATCTATCACGCCGCCGCCTACAAGCACGTGACGATGACCGAGCGCGCCATCGTGCCGGCGTTGCGCACCAACGTGCTGGGCACGCTCGAAGCGGCGCGTGCCGCGCGCGCGGCGGGTGCGCGCTTCGTGCTCATCTCCTCCGACAAGGCGGCCGATCCGCACAGCGTCATGGGCGCCACCAAGCGGCTGGCCGAGGTGATTACGATGAGCCTCGCGTCGGAGAGCTTCCGCCCGGTGGCCGTGCGTTTCGGCAACATCCTCGGCAGCAGCGGCAGCCTCGTCGAGATCATGGCGCGGTGCGTTGACGAGGGCAGGAACATTCCGATCACCCATCCCGACGCCACGCGCTTCTTCATGACGGCGGAGGAGGCCGTGTCGCTCGTCCTCAAGACCGATCTGATCGGCCGTCACGTCCCACCCCACGGCGCAAGCGTGCACCGTGGGGACCCCGGCGCCGAGGTGTACTGGCTCGACATGGGCGCTCCGGTCCGCATCGGCGATCTGGCCGACCGGTTCATCGCCTGCGCCACGCCGCCGGGGCAGGCGCCGGTGGGCATCGAGGTCATGGGCCTGAGGCCTGGTGAGAAGATGCGTGAAGAACTGACCACGCAGGGCCAGGTGATGCAGTCCACGGCACATCCGAGCATCTGGTCCGCGCGCCAGCGCCCCGTCCACCCGAACGTGGTTGCCGCCGCCGTGCGCACGGTCCGCCGGGCCGTGAGGTCTGGAGCGGCGTCCGACGCGCTCGCGGCGCTGCAGGCCGTGGTTGTGGAGTTCGAGGCCAGCGCCACCGCTGTCACGGCGGCCCGCGCCACCCAGAGGGCCGCCGCTCGCCTTCGTGATTCGCGATTCGTGAATCGTGATTGCCTGTCAATCCGTGGATGACGAATCCGAATCACAAATCACAAATCACGAATCACAAATCACGAATGGACTGGGACTTGCTCTGCCGTAGGCCGGCAGGCGGGAGCGTAGAGGCCGCCTTCCAGAATCAGAAGAATTCAACCGGCCGGCGGGCGTGGATCCGACACCTGTCGGTTTCCCGGTCGACCGGGGCTTCGGCCTGGAAGGAGCCGAAACGATGCTGTCGGTAACAGCTCAACGCATCGAAGTGCCGCAGGGAGCCATTGGCGTCCGGCCACGCATCCTGATCGTGCGCTCGTGTCGCATGGCGCAGCTGCTCGGCGCCGTCGTGCTGGCACGTGTGCGCAACCGCGCGGCGGAGATCGTGGTCCTGAGCCATCGCGGACATCGCCACCTGCTCCGGGCGGCCGGCGCCGACCGCGTGATCGAGGTGCCGGGCCGGCGCTTCGGGCTCTTCAAGCTGGCGCCGTGGACCGTTGCCCGGCTGCGATCGGAGCGCTTCCACGAAGTGATCATTCCGCAGATGACCGCGCGGCCCGATGCGCACGTGAACCTGTATCAGATGGTCGCCGCGCTGCGGCCGTCGCGCGTGACCATCGTGCCGGGCGAGCACGAGCCGCAGACGTTCGACGGCCCGCGCTTTCTCCAGTACGCGCTCCATCACTCGTGCTCGGAAGCCGTCGTCGGCTTCAACCGGTCGACGCTCACCCGGCTCCTGATGGCTTTTCTGGTGAGATGACACGGGTTCAATCTGTCGCCTGTGGCGACTCGGACCCGATCAGTCTGCCAGCCGGCCGCGGCGGGTGCGGCTCGCGCTCAGCGAGATCTGCAGCCAGGCCGACGCGTACGCGGCGGCAGCCTGATCATTCGTGATTCGTGATTCGTGATTGATCTTGAATCGTGGTTGTTGATTAGGCTGACTCGTCCTTCCGGCTGAAGCCGGAAGCCACGGCGCAGTGTGGCTTCCGCCTTCAGGCGGAAGTAGAGGCGGACCTTCAGGTCCGCCGAATCACGAATCGCCAATCACGAATCACGAATGCTCTAAGGTGAGCTGAAGCTGGCAGGTAATCATCGTCAGGAGGGCGGCCCAGCGACGAATGGCCGGCTCGAGGTCGTACTCGAGGACGTCAGCAACCGTCACCCAGTCCTGGGCCTCCTGGGCGGCGACGAGCGCGTCCACGGTGGTGCCTAGCTGCTGCAGGTGCTGAGCGGCCGAGACCCCCTCGATCGATACGGCCGTCAGGTCGATGGCCAGCGGGCCGGCGAGCATGTCGGCCAGGACGGCGGTCGCCCCAAGCTCCGCCGCCAGGGTCCTCAGCCCCTCGTGTCCCGGGCTGACGTCGTGACCCCGGTAGACCACGCCGAGCCGCTTGGCCCTTTGCGCCGTCTCCTGGAGCGGTTGAATGGCTTCGAGGAGGCACTCCCGGAGGAAGGCCGCCGGGAGGGCCGTCTGAACGTCCACGCGGCGGACGCTGCTCAGCGGCCGAGCGGCGACAAAAGGCTCCCGAAATGACGGTTCGTCGACACCGTCAAACCGGGCGGCCGACAGAATCACCCCAGCGTCCGCGGCGCGTGCGTCGAGAGCTATGAGCAGATCTCCCCATGTTTCCGGTGCATTCTCGAATTCCTGGGGGACGTCGTTCACGAAAATCTGCGGCATGTGCCTCCAAGCTCAGCCAACACCGTGCCAGGGCGCAGGACTCGGACTCAAGTATCGCCGATAGGATGCCGATTTGGTCCGCAGAGTGGCACCTAGAATTCTCATCGCGGATAACGATAGCGGCGCGCGTGATCAGATGGCCGGCTGGCTTGAAGGGGCCGGGTTCGCGTGTTCCATGACTGACACCGGGGAGGCGCTGGCGGAAGCTCGCCGGCACCAGCCCGATGTCGCCGTAGTCGGCGTCAACGTCCCGAATGACGGCGGGATGTGGATTGTACGGTCTCTTCGGTCGCAGGCCGACAATCCTCCCGGCATCGTCGTGATGTCGTCAACGCCCAACCTGGACGTGGCAACCACGGCCAGCCGACTGGGCGCCGCCGACTGCCTGCCCTGGCCCTCGTCAGAGCGCAGCATCGTCGAGGCGGTGAAGCGGGCGGCCGAATGGCGCACCGCGCTTGCGGCCGTGTTCCAGCACGAGTCGCGGCTGCACCAGGAGGCCGACACGGGGCGTGACCGGCTGAAGGCCACGATGGCCGGCGTGGAGCCGGACATCGCCCAGACGGTGTTGCTGGCCCTGCTGGAGTCGCGGTCGCCGGCAACCTACGATCACGTGAACCGCGTGGCCCGGTCGTCGGCGGCGCTGGCCCGGTCGATGCGGCTCGCCCCGGCCGAAATCCGCGACGTGCGGACCGCAGCGCTGTTGCACGACATTGGCAAGATCGCGCTTCCGCCGCGCCTGATGGCGGACTCGGGCCCGCTCTCGAACGAAGAGATCGGGTGCCTCCGCCGGCACGTCTCGATCGCTGCCGAAGTGCTGTCACAGGTCTCGTCGCTCGCCGCCGTCGCCCCGCTTGTCGCGGCGACGCACGAGCGATATGACGGCAGCGGCTACCCGGCCGGACTGACGGGCGCGGACATCCCGCTTGGCGCGCGCATCATCGCGGTCGCAGACGTCTATGACGTGCTGACGACGCCGCGTCCGCATCACGATGCCGTGTGTCATGACGAGGCAAACGCCGAACTGGTGCGCTCGGCCGGGTCGCGTCTCGACCCCGACGTCGTGCGTTTCTGGATGCAGATGCTCGAGATGTTGCGATGCTCGTAATCGTAGGACTGGTCGTCGTCATCGTTGGCGTCACTGGCGGCTATCTGATCGCCGGTGGCGACCTGACGGTCCTGAACCAACCGTCCGAGTTCGTGACGATCGGCGGCGCCGCGATCGGCAGCATGCTGGCCAGCACCTCGCCGGCGGTGTTGAAGGCTACGCTCACGCAGGTCAAGGCGCTGCTCCGCAGCGGCACCACCAAGGCGGAGTACAACGACCTGCTCGCGATGATGTACCAGATCTTCAAGCAGGTACAGCAGTCCGGCGTGATGTCGCTCGAACCGCACTTCGAGAACCCGTCGCAGAGCACGCTGCTGACGAAGTATCCGAAGTTCATGGCGCGGCACGAGGCGCTCGATTTCCTGGCCGACTCGGTCAAGGTGATTATCGTCGGCGGCATCGCGGTGCACGACCTCGAAGCGCTGATGGATGAGGACCTGAAGTCGCACCACGACGAGGCCCTTCGTCCCGCGGCGGCGCTCACCAAGATCGGCGACGCGCTTCCGGGCCTCGGCATCGTGGCCGCGGTGCTCGGGATCGTGATCACGATGGGCCACATCGACGCGCCGCCCGCCGAGATCGGACATCACGTGGGCGCCGCGCTGATCGGTACGTTCCTCGGTATTCTGCTCTCGTACGGGTTCGTGCAGCCGGTTGCCGGCGCCATTGAGACGCGCGTCGCCGACGAGTCGTACTACTGCCTGTGCATCAAGGCCGGCCTGCTCGCGATCTACAAGGGCAACCCGCCCGCGATCGCGGTGGAATTCGCGCGCCGCGTGCTCCCGCACAGCGTCCGGCCGTCGTTCAACGAGACCGAGCAGTTCTGCCGCGCGGCGAGCACGGCCAGCCGGGAGGCGGCCGCGGCATGAGCAAGCCGGGAGGACAGCCGCCCGTCATCATCGTCAAGAAGAAGGGCCACGGAAGGCACGGTCGCCACGGCGGCGCCTGGAAGGTGGCCTACGCCGACTTCGTGACCGCGATGATGGCGTTCTTCCTGGTGATGTGGATCGTGGCGCAGAGCGAAGAGGTCAAGGCCGGCGTGGCCGGGTACTTCCGCGACCCTGCCGCGATGGTCACCCAGGGTGGCCGCGGCGTGCTGCCCGGCGCTGAGAGGGGCACCACCGGCGGCGGCGCGCCGATGGGCGTGAGTGACATCGAGGCCGCCAAGAATGCGCTGGAGGCCGCCGCCGAGCAGATCCGCGAGGCCCTGGCCGCTCTGCCGGAATTCGAGCACCTGCGAGATCAGGTGGAGATCACGCTTACCGAGGAAGGACTGCGGATCGAGCTGCGCGAAGCGCCCGACGATGGGTTCTTCGACAGTGGCAGCGCCACGGTCAAGCCGCCCGCGGTAGCGATGCTCCAGGTCATCGGCAAGCAGCTGGGCGCCCTGCCGAACCAGGTGGCGGTGGAAGGGCATACCGACAGCCGGCCGTACTCCGCGAACAGCCCTGTTTATACGAACTGGGAGCTGTCGGCCGACCGCGCCAACGCCGCCCGGCGCATTCTAGAGAGCTCAGGGACTCAGAAGCGCCAAATCGACGCGGTCCGCGGATTTGCGGACATGCGCCTGCGCAACCCCAACGACCCGCTCGATGCCGGGAACCGTCGCATCTCCATCGTCGTTCGCCGCGGCTGAGCTATTCTTCGGCTGAGCATACCTGCACAGAACTTCGCAGGATGCCCTGACGCCAGGACCCTCCACGTCCGATATAAGGTGGAGACAGGCATGTTCAGCAAACACGTCGCACATGGTGTGATTGCCGGTGCCCGGGACGACGAGTCCGACGACCGACGAGGCCTTCCCCCGACCCCGACCTCCGTTTCGGTGCTCATCGTCGACGACGATGCGGCGTACGCCGATTTCATTCGTACGGTCTTCGAAGAATCGAAAGCCCTTCGATTCGATCTCGTGCATGTCACCCGACTCTCCCAGGTCCTGCCGGCGCTCGCCTCAGGGCGCATCAGCGTCGTGCTGCTCGACGTCAACCTGCCCGATGGCAACGGGCTGGAATGGCTCCGCGCCAACCGGTCGCGCGTCCAGGCCGCGGTCATCGTGCTGACCGGCTTCGTCGAGTTCGACTCCAACGAGGAGACCGCCCCTGGCGCCCAGGACTTCCTGCTGAAGGGGGAAGTCGATCCGCACCAGTTGGTGCGTGCCGTCCGCTACGCCGCCGATCGCGAGCGCGTCCGCCAGCAGTTGATTCGCAGCCGCGAGTACTTCCAGTCGCTCATCGAGCAGGCGCGCGACCTCATTACGGTGGTCAACGACCGCGGCGTGATCCTTTACCAGAGCCCGTCGAGCGCCCTGGTGCTCGGGCTCTCGCCGGACGCGGTGGTGGATCACTCGCTGTTCTCCTTTGTCGTCGACGAGGACATCCCGCGAGCAGAAGAGTTGCTTGCGGCGGCGTTCGATGGTAACGAGGACGCGTCGACGGGCGAGTTCACGTTGCGCCATGCCGCCGGCGGCACACGCACGCTCGATGTAGTCGCCTCCCGCATCCCGTCGGTGGGCGGCAGCCGCCGGGTGGTCCTGAACGCGCGCGACATCACCGAGCGGATGAACGCGCTCGAGGCGTTGCGGCAGCGCGATAACCAGCTGCGGCAGGCGCAGAAGATGGAAGCGGTGGGCCGCCTGGCGGGTGGCATCGCCCATGACTTCAGCAATGTCCTGACCGTGATCACCGGCGGGTGCGAGCGCCTGCAGGACAAGGTCGGCTCCGTGCCCGGCGCGGCGGCCGATATCGAAACGATCCTGCGGAACTCCGACCGCGCGGCATCGCTGACGCGGCAGCTCCTCGCGTTCAGCCGGCAGCAGACGCTGGCGCCGCAGCCGCTGGACCTCAATGCGCTCGTTCGCAAGGCGACGCACCTGCTGAAACGGCTGATCGGCGAGGACATCGAGCTCGCCATCGAGCTCCCGCAGGAGGTCATGGCGGTCGAAGCCGATCCGACGCAACTCGAACAGGTGTTGATGAACCTCGCCATCAACGCGCGCGATGCGATGGTGGACGGCGGGTCGCTGCGGATCGCCGTCCGCGCGACGAGCGTGGACGAAGCGTTCGCGACCGCTCATCCTCCGATGCCGCCGGGCGATTTCGTGGGGCTGGAAGTGACCGACACCGGCACGGGCATGTCGCCGGAAACGCAGGCCCGCGCATTCGAGCCGTTCTTCACGACGAAAGATCCCGCGCGCGGGACGGGGCTGGGCCTCTCGACCGTTTACGGAATCATCAAGCAGAGCGGCGGGTACATCTGGATTGACAGCGAGCCGGGTCGCGGCACGACGTTCCGGATTTTCCTGCCCACGACGGCCGCGAAGCCGGTCCAGGCCGAGCCGCCCAAGGCGGCGGCGCGCACGGCCATCAAGGCGGCGACGATCCTGCTGGCGGAAGACGAGGAAGACGTGCGCACGCTGTTGTGCGAGCTCCTCGAGACGCACGGCCATCGCGTGCTCGAGGCCGGCAGCCCGGCGCAGGCGCTGGTGGTCTCGGCTGCATACCGCGGCCACATCGACATGCTCCTGACCGACGTCGTCATGCCGGGCGGGACCGGCCGCGAGCTGGCACGGCAGCTCCTGGCCAAACGCCCGGATATGAAGGTGCTGTACATCTCCGGCTACCCGGAGCACGGCTCGTCGCCCGGCAGGGTGCTTGAAGCGGGCGTCCCGTTCCTGCCCAAGCCCTTTACCCGGGACCTCCTCCTGGCCAAGCTCCAGGAAATCCTCGGATAGCACGTTTTTTCACAGCCACGGGCCGCGCCGCTCGCGTTGCTCGGGGCGTCCCGAGCGCGAGTCGAGGGACGGAGCCGCGGAGAAATGGGGCCAATTCTGCTCCGCGCCGCCGCGCCTCCGCGGCTCGTGGCAGTGAGAAGCGCCTCGAATTCAAGGTTCCGGCTCCGCAGACGATTTCACCCTAGGGCGGCGCTGGCGCCATTCAGGGGTGACTTGTGGAGTATCAGGAATATCAGCACATTCGGGCACATCTGGCTTCGGCCCGGCAGGCTTCTGACGAAATGGGAATTTCGACCGTGCAGACCGTGGCGGACGCCACCGAGGCCCTGCTGTCGATGCGCCCGGTCACGCCGGACTCCGAGCTCGAGCTGATGGAAACCGTCCACCGCAGCGTGGATGTGGTGTCGCTGCTGATTCACGATGCGGGGCGGCGGAAGCAGGGGTATCCGCCGGCGGCTCTCCACGAGGCGGTGTATACCCTCCTGGAGCAGATCGAGCGCTTGCGGCCGGGGCAGGAGCGTTACGCGGCTGCCGACACGCACGCGCATCGAGCTGCCTAGTAGCGAAGATCCGCCGGTCCACTCGTCGGTTTGAGGCGGGCTTCGCTACCAGTCCCGCTGAAGCGGACCCGCGATTTCGTAGAGGCCGACCTTAGGGTCGGCCTTTGCTTTTCCCGCCAAGGGCTGAGCTCGTGCTGATCAGGGAAGAACTGACGCACTAAGAACGTTCGTGCCCTAAACGCCGGACCGGAATATAGTCATGAGAGATGCGCCTACCCCAGAGGCGCGCCTACCATGACATGGCATAGCCTCCGGCTGCTCCTCCTTACCACGCCGCCCGAACCGAATCTGGACGCCCTTGCCGGCGCGTCCTTGGATGCCATAGTCCTCCAAGGCACCAGAGAGCACCTTCCCGTAGCATCAATCGCGGCGGCGAGGCCAGAGGTGGCGCTGGTCGTCCTCGCAGACGTGGACGCCGACACCTCGCGCCTGATTACCGCAGGGGCTGATGAAGTCCTGGGGGCGGGGGCGCCAATGAGCGACATCATGCGAGCCGTCCAGCACGCCTTGGCGCGCAAGCAGCGCGCCCACGGCCCCGCGAGCGGCGAGCCGGCTGTTTCCCTGGACATGCGTCCCGTTCCACCGCAGCTCGAAGCAATCGGGCGTCTGGCCGGAGGGGTGGCGCAGGACTTCAACAACCTGCTGATGATCATCGAGGGGAACGCGGAGCGGCTGCTTTCGGCATTGCCCGGCGAGGATCCGCAGCGGGGGCGGGTGGCCGCCATATCGGCCGCGGCGCGCCGCGGCGTCGTCCTCACGCAGAAGCTGCTCGCGTTCGGGCGGCGCCAGTCGGTCGCGGCGGCGCCGGTCGATCTGAACGCGATCATCACCGACTGCATACCGTTGCTCCGGCGGCGGCTCGGTCCCGCGATCCAGTTCCTGACCCATCTTGCCGAGGACCTCCCGCAGGTGCGCGCCGATCGTACGCAGGTCGTGCAAGTGTTGTCGAATCTCGCGCGCACGGCGGCCGATGCGATGCCGGCGGGCGGTACTTTCACGGTGACCACCGACACGGCCGTCGTGGATGCGGACATGCGGCGCATGCGGCCGTGGCTCACCACGGGACGCTTCGTGCGACTCAGGTTCTCGGACTCGGGCAGCGGGATTGAAGAGGATTCGCTGCCCCACGTGTTCGAGCCGTTCTTCGGACCGGGCGCGTCACGCGGCGATGGCCTCGACCTGCCGTCGGTGTACGGCGTGGTCAAGCAGAGCGGCGGGTTCATCTGGGTCGACAGCAACGTCGGCGAGGGGACGCTCATCACCGTCCTGTTGCCGCCGCTGGCCGTCGAAGAGGTCCGGGCCGCGGATGTCGACCCCCCTGCGGTCGCTCCGCATGTCCTGCTGGTGGAAGACGAGGAAGAGGTGCGCGAGCTGCTGATCGACGTGCTCAACTCGCACGGTTTGCGCGTGACGCCGGTTGCGTCGGCGGAGGAGGCGCTCGCCGTTCAAGCGCAGCATCCGTTCGATCTGCTGCTCACCGACGTCGGCCTGCCGGGCGCGAGCGGTCCCGACCTCGCGCGGGAAGTACGCCAGCGATCGCCGCGCCTGCCCGTGCTGTTCATCTCCGGGCAGAGCGGCGACGTCTTCGAGGACGAGGGTCAGCTCGAATCGCCCCGCGGATTTCTGCAGAAGCCGTTCAGTGCGCGCGCGCTCGTCGCCAGCCTGCACGAGCTGTTGAAGCCGCAACGGGAGTGATGGACGGGAAGTCGCAGACTACCGGGATCCCACCAGGTCGAACGGCTCGATCGGCGCGGGGGTGAAGCACAGGATGAACATCGCCGCCGCGAACGCGGCGAGGAGCATGCGCGTGCGGTCGAGCGGGATCTCTTCGTCGAAGGTCCGGGGATGACGCGGCCCGAACGCGAGCAGCATCGCCACCGTCAGCACCGTCCAGACAATCCACGACGAGGACAGGAAGCTCAGGCCGACGAGACAGGCGACGGTCGAGAGCGTGACGATCGTGCTCTTTCGTCCGAGCACGGCGTACGAAATGTGTCCACCATCGAGCTGGCCGATGGGGAAGAGGTTCAGCGCGGTCGCCAGTAGGCCGAACCACGCCGCGAATCCCATCGGATGCATGTTGATCGAGTAGCCATCCGGAATCGATCCGAAGACCAGCCACGCGGCTCCCTGGAACAGCAACGGTTCTCCGAGCTCGACGATGCCGTTGGTCACCGGCGGCAGTTGCACCACGCGTGACAGGGCCATGCCGGCCAGCAGCACGGGCACGGCGACGATGAACCCGGCGATCGGGCCGGCGATGCCGATGTCGAACAGCTCCCGCTTGCCCGGGATCAGCTGGCGGATCCGGATGAACGCGCCAAGCGTACCCGTCAGCGGCAGCGGTGCCGGGAGAAAATAGGGAAGCGACGCGTCGACGCCGTAGTAGCGGCACGCGTAGTAGTGGCCGAACTCGTGGGCGCCGAGGATGGCCAGGATCGAGACGCTGTACCACAGCCCGTTCAGGTAGAGCGAGGCCGACGTCAGGTCGAGACGCCCGCTCCCGAAATCGGATGCGAAAGCGGCGTAGTGGCTGCCGCCAACCAGCGTCGTCGTGAAGACGGTCAGGACGAAGAGGACAAGGTGCCGCCAGTTGCGGCGGGGCGGCGGCTCGAACCGGTGAGGCGTCCGCGGTACGTAGACCTGTTCATCAGCCGGAGGACGCCCGGCCGCCGGCGAATAGGTATCCAGGATCTCTGGAATGTCTGGCCGCGGAGTGCCCATGCGGGCCGATTACCCGATATTCTGGAGGTCTTTACCCGGCTTGAAGCGGATGGTGCGGCCGGGGGGGATGCGGACTTCCTTGCCGGTCCGGGGGTTGCGGCCGATGCCGCGCTTCCGTGGCTTTACCTGGAAGACGCCAAACCCGCGGAGCTCGATGCGGTCACCTCGCTGCATCGACAGTCGCATGGCGTCGAATACGGCGTCCACCGCCACCTCAGCCTTGACTTTGGTGATGTCGGCGATTTTCGAGACTTCGTTGACGATGTCGACCTTGATCATGCGGAGGATCCTCAGCGGAATGACTGTAACTACTATAAAGAGAGTGACTTACGCTGTCAACTGAACCGGCATGCCTGCACCGTCCGTCGTCCTCGTTGGTCGGCCCAATGTTGGGAAATCGACCTTGTTCAACCGGATCACCGATACCCGCCGCGCCATCGTGACGCCGATTCCCGGAACCACGCGGGACGTCATTGCGCAGCCCGCCGAATGGCAGGGCACGCGCTTCGAGCTGGTGGACACGGGGGGCATGTTTGGCGCGAGCGAGGATCCGCTCCGCGAACTGGTGCTCGAGCGCGGTCGCCGGGCCCTCGCCGAGGCGGATGTGCTGGTCCTGGTGGTGGATGGGCGCGAGGGGCTCGTTCCTGGCGACCGCGAGATCGCGCGAGCCGTGCGTCAGGCCAACGTGCCGGCGGTGCTCGCCATCAACAAGACCGATGATCGCCGGGCCCGCAGCGGGGCGCTCGAGTTCTACCAGCTCGGGTTCGACGAGGTGTTCGAGGTTTCCGCCGAGCACGCCGACGGCGTCGGCGACCTGCTGGACGCGATTCTGGCCGTGCTGCCGGCGAAGGCGGGTGGAGCGGGTGGGGCGAGCGGGCTGAGCCGGAAGGATTCCGACCGCGAAGTGGCGGTGGCGATCGTCGGGCGGCCGAACGCCGGGAAGTCGTCGCTGGTGAACCGGCTGCTGCGCGAGGAGCGGATGATCGTGAACGAGCTGCCTGGCACCACGCGCGACGCCGTCGACGCCGTGCTCACGTGGCATCGCCGCCAGTTCCGCATCGTCGATACGGCGGGCATCCGGCGTCCCGGACGCGTGGCCAGCAGCGGCCAGGTCGAGTCGGTGAGCGTGCTGCTCGCCGGACGGGCCATTGAAGCGGCGGACGTCGTCGTGCTCGTCATCGACGCGAACGCGGGCGTCACCGACCAGGACGCCGCGATTGCGGGTGAAGCCGACCGCACCGGGCGCGGCGTGATTGTCGTCGCCAACAAGTGGGACCTGATGAAGGACCGCGGGCCCGATTTCGTCAAGACGTTCGACGAGACGCTGCGCCGCCACCTCAAGTTCCTCGACTACGCGCCGGTGCTCCACATCTCCGCGGCCACCGGCGAGCGGACGCACAAGCTGCTCGAGACGATCGACAAGGTGGCCGATACGCGACGGACGCGCGTGAAAACGCCCGAGCTGAACACGTTCGTCCAGCGCGTCACCGCGGCGCATCCGCCCGCGAGCCCGGGGCGCACGCATGTGCGGATCCTCTACGCGGCCCAGACCGCCGTGGCGCCCCCGACCTTCGTGTTTTTCACCAACGTCGCGACCAGCTTTCACTTCTCGTACGAGCGCTTCCTGGTGAACGCGCTGCGGGAGGCATTCGGTTTCATGGGGACGCCGATCCGGCTGCACGTGAGGAGGCGGGCGGAGAAGGTCAAGGGCGAGCGCACCGCGTCGAAGGCCGAGGCGAGGCGGCAGGCGGCCGGCAAGCGTGGATCTGACAAGCCGACACGGACGTCGTCCCGCCGGACACGCTCGCGTTCGAAGAGGCCTGGGCGTTCGTAGAGGCCGACCTTCAGGTCGGCCTCGCGAATGGCGGATTCCGGAAAGATCAACCGGGTTATACTTCGAGACATGATCCCGAAGCTGTACAAGGCTGCGGACGTCTGCGAAATGGCGCAGGTGCAGCCATACGTGCTGCGCTCCTGGGAGAAGGAGTTTCCGGGAATCGGGGTGCAGAAATCAGCGGACAGCCAGCGGCTCTATCGGCAGTCGGACCTCGACCAGATACTGCGGATCAAGCAGCTGGTCTTCGGTGAAGGACTGACGCTGGCCGGCGCGCGGCGGCGGCTCGAGGCGCAACTGGCGGCGGCGGCGCCGCTCGCGGAGGCCGACGACTCCGACGCGGTGCTCGAAACACTCGGCCAGGATGCTCGCGCGCGGATTGCCCGCGTGCGCGCGGGGCTGCGATCGCTGCTCGACGTGCTCTCACACCAGCCCGGCGAGATGTCGATGCCGGACGTGGGGAACGGCGGCGCGGGGACCCCGGCGGAGGAGGAATACGAGTTGCGCCCGCCGCCGGCGAAGACGGGCGCGGCGAAGCCGGCGCGGGTGAAGGCGCGCGCCATGGCGTCGCGCACGAAGGCCGCGCGCGTGACGTCGACGCCGGCGCGGCGCCCGAAGACCACGATCACCAAGCGCAAGCGCGCGAGTGCCTGACTGGTCACATCGACAGGGGTTTTGCGACACTTCTGCGACAGCCGGCGCATTGGAGAGGCCGGCCTTCAGGCCGGCCTGGTGCCGCGCCGAGGCGGGTCAACGCCCAGCCGCCAGCCGGATCGATTCGCCGACGCGCCGGAACGTCTCCTGAAACGCCTGGGCGTCGTTCTCCGGCACGACCGTCAGGTAATAGAAAAGCGTTCCGTCGGCCAGCAGCGTCGTGTAGACGACGACGCGCTCG
>DATDHP010000326.1:0-8978 GCA_036521515.1 Vicinamibacterales bacterium | reverse complement strand
ATCAGAACGTGTGTCTGACGCGGACGTCGAGCGCGTAGGTCCGGTCTTCGTTGCGCGAGAGAATCCACGAGAAACGATCCGTCTGATCGTACTCCAGCAGGACGATCTGGTCGCGGGTCGAAGACGACAGGCTGCGCGAATAGGTCAGGTAGATGCGGTCCGACAGGCGCTTGCCGATGGTCACGCGGGCGGCCGGGTCGAGGCGCGACGACTGCGCGTTCGGATCGATGAGCGACGGCGTGAGCTGGAAGGTGTCGACGCCGAAGGTCTGCTCCACCACGCGCCCGACCTCCGATGACACCGCGCCCGTGAGCGCGCGCGTGGCGCGCTCGCGCAGCAGCTGCTCCTGCGGCGTGATGCTCGACGTGTACTGGCGCAGCTCGACGTCCCGGCCGGGCGCGGCGTCGCTGAACAGCAGCGCCAGCACTTCGACCTCCGGCAGCGGAGGATCGGCGGAGAACTGCGGCGTGAACCGTTCGAAGGTGCCGGCGGCGCGCAGCGTGATCCGGTACGTTTCGCCGGGCACCCGCACCCGCGTCTCGGTCTCGATGTCGAAGAACGGCTCGATGCGCGTCGGGTTGTTGAAGTCGATCGTGCCGCGTGTGATCACGTAGCGGCGCGCTTCGAAGGTGACCAGGCCGCGATCGATCTGGGCCTGGCCGAACAGCAACGGCCGGCTGAACGTGCCGCGCAGCTGCAGGTCGGCGGTCGCCTGGATCTGCGCCTGGTTGTTCTCGATCCGCAGCGTCGACGGCGCGGTGATCTGCACGTCGTAGCGCAGCGGCAGCCCCGTGTCGAGCGACGCCGTCGCGCCCTCGATCGGCGCCGGGCTGCCGGTGAGGTCGAGCAGCCCGCCACCGGTCTCGAACCGTCGCGTGTAGATCGCGCTGCGCACGGTGACGTTGCCGCCGAGCGTCGCCGCCTCGACCGTGCCGGTCAGCGTCAGGTCGGCATCGACGATCGACCGCATGCCTTCGGGGAAGCGAAGGCGCATGTTCTGCCCGATCATCGACACGTCGAGCCGGCCCGGGCGATACCCGTCGATGTCGATGCGGCCGCCGAAGCGCACCGGGCCGCCACCGAGGCGCGCGGTCAGCTCGTCGAGCGCAACGCCGCGCGAATCGAACCGCACCGGCCCGGAGATGTTCTCGAGCGCATGCGGCAGGTCGAAGTGGCGGAGCCGTCCGTCCTCCACGCGCAGGGTGCCGGTGACGTTCGGGGCGCGCATCGGCCCCTCGAACGCGGCGGCAAGCGCGGCGCGTCCGGAGCTTCGGATGTTGGAGACGAAGCCCTGGAGAATGCCGAGGTTGGCGTCGCCATTGGCGCGCACGGCGATCCGCTCGTCGTGCAGGCTCACGAAGCCCGACACGTCGAGCTGCGTGTCCTCCCCGACCAGCCGCATCTCGGTGACCCGGACGGACTGGCGATCGAGCGCGATGCGGATCGGCGTCGCGTTGCGCAACCGGTAGTCGAAGAGACTGACGTCGAACCGGTCGACGGTGGCGTCCACCAGCAGGCGATCGACGTTGGCCAGCTCGCCGACGACACGGACGCTGCCGCTGGCCACCGCGGTCGTGAACGGGGAAAGGCGGGGCTCGAACGTGCGGACGTACGGGTCCAGCGACGTGTCGGCGACGTTGAACGTCAGCTCCGCGTCCATCCGGGGCGTGAGCGCGATGCGGCCGGCGCCGGAAACCGCCAGGCGGGGCGATGCCGCCTCGAGCTTGAGCGTCATCATCTCGCCGCTGATCGTGATGTCGCCGACGACCTCGCCGATGCCTTCGTCGGCCACGAAGAAGTCGCGGATGGTGCCGCGGACGTCGTAGCGCGGCGCGCCGAACGTGCCGCTGCCGCCGGCGGTGAAGTCCACCAGCCCGGACAGCGGCATGCCCGCGGACCGTGCGAGCGCGATCGACTCGACCGGGATGCCGCGCGCCACGAAGTTGAAGGAGTAGGAGCCGCTGCTCCAGGCCACGTACGCGGCGCCCGAGCCGCGGCCGTTCCCCTTGACGACCTCGATGGCGTCGAGGCGGACACCCGTCCCCTCGACGCGCACGTTGGCAGCGGCCGTCTCGAAGGGCTCGCCGTAGGCCACGCCCTCGACGATCGCCATGCGGCCGAAGCCGTACGGGTCCCGGTAACCGCCGTAGACGTGGAACTCGCCCGACAGCAACCCGTCGACGTCGTAGTCGTCGAGGCCGAAACCGTGGCGCAGGTCGACGAGCGGCCGGCGGATGACGCGGACGCGGGCGTTGATCTCCTCGCCTCCGTCTCGACGCGGGAAGCCGAGCGAGAACCGGCCGTCGACGTGAATCGTCGAGTTGTCCGACGCGAGCACCACGTCCTTGACGTTGGCGTAGCTGTCCTCGATCACCACGGCGCCGTTGACCGAGCCCCACACCACGTCGAACGCGCGCATCCGCTCGCCCCGGAATATCCCTTCGATCCGCGGCCGGCGGAAGCTGTTGGCCATGACGCCGTCGAAGCTGCCGTACCCGCCGATCGGAATCGCATTCGTACGAGCGCCGAACGCCGTCATGAGTCCCGCCAGCAGCCGATCGCTTTCCTGCCAGTCGGCGCTCGCGACGTGGAATGGAATGCGCGACTGTTCACCGTACGCCGTGCGGCCCTCGAACTCGATGTACGTCTCCGGCGTGGCCACCACGCTCGGCGCGATGTCGATCCACTCGGGGCCGAAGGCATAACCCAGGGCGCCGCCGAGAGGCACCGGCTCCATCGGCGTGTGGTTGCTGAACGGGCCGGGCGGGACGCCGCGAGGAGACGCGTCTTCGCTGCGCTCGACCGGGACGCGTCGCGTCATCAGCCCGACGCCCGGCGGAGCCTCCACCCGTACCTGGCCCTTGCCCCGGCGCTCGGCAAAGCGTCCGGACGGCCACTCGAGCAGGTTGCGGCCGGACGCGCGACCGGCGAGGCGAAGCCCTTGCAGCTCGATGAAGCTCGTGAACGTGGTCAGGTCCACGTCCTCGTATTGCGCGTCGAACCGGTGCCGGACCGGGACCCCGCGCATGCCAAGCGGCGCCATGAGGTACTCGAACCGCGTTTTGCCACCCTGGAAGGTCGTCGACGCGCTGGTGACCTCCATCTTCTCCGGCACCCAGAGGACCGACCCGCGAAGGTTGCCGAAGCGATAGGCGTTCACGCCTGCCAGATCGCTCGTGAAGGTGCCCTTCAGCTCGCGCCCCGTGCGCGGGCGCCCATTCACGACCTCGCGGAACAAGTGGAAGGAGCCCTCGAAGCCGCCCTTGCCGTGCAGGGAAAACGTGTCGCGCGCGAAGAAGATCTCGCGCATGCGGGGGAAATCGATCCGCGAATTGATCTGGTAGGTCTGCTCCGGCCAGCGCGCCAGGTCGACGACGCCAGTCAGCTCCGACTCGGCCCCGTCGGTCAACAGGTCGATGCGGTCCAGCTGCACCTTGCCGTCGGCGATGCGGAACGTGGTCCGCATGTCGGCGCCCATCGGCTGGTAGCTCTGAATCTTCACCGTCCCGTTCGAGAAGCTCGCCTGCCCCCGGTACTCGGTGGCCGGCCGTGCCACCGTGACGTCGAGGTTGCGCGCGACCGTGCTCCACGGTGTGCCGTGATCCTGGTAAGTGAACTCGCCGCGGTAGGCATGCACGTACTGGAGCGTCGTCGTCCACGCGCTCTGTCCGCGCGGCCCGCGGCGCGGAAAACTCGGGAAGTTGGTGCCGTCGGGGCCCGTCTCCACGTACATCTGCCAGTCGGTCATCTCGATCGCATCCAACACGATGCGGCGGCTGAACAGGGTGTTCCATGGCATCGAGACGTCGATGCGCTTCGCGGCCAGGAACGGGCGCGACCCGGGCCTGAGCCCGTCGATGACGAAGTCCTCGAAGACGAACCGGCCGCGCCAGAGGTGCACCGACATCCGGCCGATGTGAATCGGCCGTTTCATGGCGCGCGTCGCTTCGTGCTCGGCACGCATCCTGAGCGACGGCCCGAGATCCACCGTGAGCGTGGTGACGAACGCCGCCGCCAGGATCACGGCGCACGTGGCCACGATGCCGCGCACGATGCGCCGCGTCGTCCGGGTGACGGGGTGAGAGGCGAGCGACTTGTAATTCAAAATGCAAAATGCAGAATGCAAAATGCAAGGCGATGCAAAATGGGTCGAACGCTCAGCGTTGCATTTTGCATCTTGCATTTCGCATTTCGCATTACTCCAGTACTACCAGTATGGCGTTGGCTTCGACAGACGCGCCCTCGGTGACCCTCACCTCGGTGACGGTTCCCGGACCCGGCGCGCGCAGTTCGTTCTCCATCTTCATCGCTTCGACGACGACCAGGCCCTGGCGCGCCGCAACGGCCTCGCCCGGCTTCACCAGCACCTTGACGATACGGCCCGGCATCGGCGCCACGATTCGCCGTGGGCCATCAAACCCCTCGTCCGAAGAGTCGCGCCTGCCACTGCGGCCGGTCCCGCCATTGATCGCCACCCGGATCGGAAGCCCGTTCACGTATACGGTCGTGCTCCCGCCGTGTTCCTCGAGCGCTACCTCGTAACTGCGCCCGGGCCGGCTGAAGCCGGCCCCTACGTTACTGTCGTGGGGGCCGGCTTCAGCCGGACCAATTATCAGCGACCAACCGGAGTTCGTACGGGCGAGATCAACCGTGACGGGACGGCTGTCCAGCGTCACTTCGAGCCGGCGCCCTGCGCGCCGAACCACCACCTGCCGAGTGCGCCCGCCAACCTGTATCTGAAACGTCATGGGCGCAGGCCCTCGACCCGCGCCCGCGCCTGCCATTCAGACCGCGGCACCGTTGCCTCCGGTTTGACCCGCGAGGCTGCGGTCACGGCCGCCGCGATGGCCGCGACCTCTTCCAGTGACGGTTCCGCCGTCAGAAAAGGGATTCCCTGCCGCTGCTGCAAGACCTCGTCCAGATACCCGGTGTGGAATTGCGCGTCGGCAAACGCCGGCTGCTGCAGCATCCACTTGAAGAAGGGGACGGTCGTCCTGATGCCGCGAACATCGTACTCGCGCAGGGCGCGCTGCATGCGCGCGATCGCCTGCGGCCGATCGGCTCCCCACGTCACCAGCTTCGATACGAGCGGGTCATAGTGAATGGGGACCTCCCCGCCCGCCTCGACACCGCTGTCATCCCGTACGCCAGGACCGTCCGGCACCCGCAGCGCGGTAATGCGGCCGGGCGACGGCATGAAGCCGGCATCCGGATCCTCGGCGTAGATGCGGCACTCGATGGAGTGGCCCCTTGGCGCCAGCAGCGTTCCGCGGTCGAGGTCGAGTCGCTCGCCGCGCGCGATCCGAATCTGCCACTGCACGAGGTCTACCCCCGTCACCATCTCCGTCACCGGGTGCTCGACCTGCAGCCGCGTGTTCATCTCGAGGAAGTAGAAGCGGCCGTCTTCGTCGAGGAGAAACTCGATGGTGCCGGCATTTGTATAGCCGGCCGAGCGTGCCACGGCGGCCGCAGCCTCGGTGAGCCGTGCGCGCGCGCCGGACGAGACCACGGGAGACGGCGTCTCTTCAATGACCTTCTGGTGGCGCCGCTGGATCGAGCATTCCCGCTCCACGAACGGCAGCACCGTGCCGTGCGCGTCGGCCAGCAGCTGCACCTCGATGTGGCGCGGGCGGAGGAGCCGGCGCTCGAGGTACACCGCCGAATCGCCAAATGCTGCGCCCGCTTCCGAGCGCGCGGCGCGGAGTGCGCCGGCGAGATCGCCCGGGCCGGCGACGAGGCGCATGCCTTTCCCGCCGCCGCCGGCGACCGCCTTGATCATGATCGGGTAGCCGATCCGATCGGCGAGCGACGCAATCGCCGCTACTGGCACCTCCGCGCCGAGCGCTTCCTCGGTCCCCGGCACGACAGGCACGCCGGCCGCGATCGCCACCCGGCGCGCGGCGGTCTTGCTGCCCATCAGCGCGATGGCCTCGGGAGACGGGCCGATGAAGGTCACGCCCGCTTCGCGGCACGCGGCAGCGAAGTCCTCGTTCTCTGCGAGGAATCCGTAACCGGGGTGCACAGCATCGGCGCCCGACGCGCGGGCCGCGTCGACGATCGTGCCGGTGCGAAGGTAGCTCTCAGCAGGCGGGTTCGGGCCGATGGCGACGGCCTCGTCCGCCATCCGCACGTGGAGCGCGGCGCGATCGCACTCGGAATAGACGGCCACGGAGGCGATGCCCATGTCGCGGCACGCGCGGATGATCCGGACGGCGATCTCCCCGCGGTTCGCGACCAGAATCTTGCGCAAAACCCTCAGATTCTAGCACTCGCGCGCTCGTCGGTGCGGGCCGGATTTCGCGTGGTCGGTGCCGGCGCTGTTTGAGCACCGTTCTTCGACAACCGGCCTCCCCGCCTCCCGCACCATACCGTCGTCCGGCGTCAATCCTCAACGCCATCGCTATGAGCAGGGTGGCGTGCGCCGCGCCGTGTCGACGAACTCTGATAGCGGAAGCCGGAGTCTACCGGATGACACCGCGCCTGACGGCGTACAGCACGATCTCGGCGGCGCTGTGGAGATCGAGCTTCTCCATGATGCGCGCGCGGTGGGTTTCCACGGTGCTCGGGCTGATCGATAGGAGCGCGGCGATCTCCTTGTTCGCCTTGCCTTCGGCGATCAGCTGAAAGATCTCGCGCTCACGCTCGGAGAGCGACTCGTAGCGATCCGTCACGCCTTTTTCGGCGAGCTTCTGCACGTAGTCGTCGAGCATCACGCGCGCGATCGCGGGGCTGAAGAACGAAGTACCCCTGGCCACGGCCGCCACCGCCTGAATGAGGTCCACGTCCGCGGAATCCTTCAGCAGGTACCCTGTGGCGCCGGCCCGCAGGATCTGCGTCACGTAGGCTTCGTCGGCGTGCATGCTGAGCACGAGCACCCGCGTCGCGGGCGACTTGCGCGCGATCTGCCGTGTGGTCTCGATGCCGTTCAGCAGCGGCATCGCCACGTCGACGATCGCGACGTCTGGCTTGAGCGCCTCTGCCTGGCGCACCGCCTCGCGGCCATCGCCCGCCTCGGCAACGACTTCCCATTCCGGCCGTTCCTCGAGGACCTTCCGCAGACCCTGGCGGACGACGGTGTGATCGTCGGCGAGGAGGAGACGAAGTCTGGACATGAGTATTAACGCCCAATCACGAATTCCAGGAGCCACGGAGTCACGGAGACACGGAATCTCTCTGATTCGGGCTCCATACCTCCGTGTCTCCGTGGCCCGTCCCGGCTAGCCCGCGAGGCGTGCGGCGTCCGCTGCAGGCTCGACGGCCGCCGGCACCGGAAGCCTCACCGTGAGCCGCGTGCCGCCTTCGGCGCGGTTCTCGATCACGAAGCCGCCAGCAAGCGCCTGCGCGCGTTCGCGCATCGCGATGAGCCCGAGGCCACGCCCGCCGGCGGCCTGGGGAAGCCGCTTCAGATCGATGCCCTTGCCATCGTCCCCGATCGTCAGCTGCAGCGTGCCGTCGCGGCGTACGAGCGACACCGTGCAGGCGCTGGCCCCGCTGTGACGGGCGACGTTGGTCGTGGCTTCCTGGACGATGCGGTAGACACAGACCTCGATGTCCGACGGCAGACGGTCTTCCATCCGTTCGGTCGTGAGCTGCGCGCGGATGCCGGTCCGCCGTGAAAAGTTCCGGAGGTACGCCGTCAGCGCCTCCGGGAGGCCGAAGTCGTCGAGCATCGACGGGTGCAGCAGCTGGGACAGGTCGCGCACGCTCTGCAACGTCGTCTCGGCAATGGACCGCGCTTCCTCGAGCGAGGCCTTCTGCCGGTCCGCGTCCCGACCCCGCAACGCGACTCCAACTTCCATCTTGATAGCGGTGAGCGCCTGGCCCACGGCATCGTGGAGCTCGCGAGCGAGGCTCCTCCGCTCCTCTTCCTGCACCGTGACGAGCCGCGCCGACAGGCGCTCGAGATCGTGACGGTTCTGCCGCTCCGCGAGGCGCTGGCGCTCGATCTCGCGGTGGAGCCGGCCCACGTGGCGCGTCGCGAACGACGCAACGATGAGCCCGACGAGGATGGCGATACCGGCGATGCTCAAGAGACGGTTGCGCGCCTCCGCGTAGAGCAGCGAGGCCTCGACCTCGAACTGCTGCTGCGAAAGGCGCTGCAGGGCGGCGAGGCGATCGACGATCCTCAGAATCGTGTCGCGCCGCGGGACGACGCGCTGCCGCAGCAACGCGTTGGCCTCGCCCGTGGTGCGAGGCGAATTCGGGTCGAGCACGACGTCGAGCGATGCCCAGTAGTCGTCGAGCTGCGCCTGCAGCTCCGCCCAGTGCTGGCGCTCGATGGGCAGCTGCACGTCGAGCACGTACGCCGGGACGAGGCGTTCGATGTCCGCGCGGATCTGGTTCAACTCGTCGCGGTAGTACTGACGGGTGACGGCACCGGTGTCGATGAGGGCGTCGCGCAGGTAGATCGAGCCGAGCAGGACGCTGGTGCGGATGGTCGACAGCGTCCGCTCGCCACGCACGAACGACTCCTGCGCCTCTGCCGCGCGTCGCTCCACGTCCTGGAGCCGCCGGACGATCTCGTAGCCGGAGAGCAGCCAGAGCCCGAACACGACCGCGAAACCGGCGATGAGGGCGCCGCGGATCGTGGAAGTCGGGCGAACGTGCCGCGCGGACGGTGGCAGGACGCTGTCCACGGTTGCATCGTAGTGCGCGCGCGGAGAGATCGTCCAGCGCGGCACGTCGCCCCTGCTGAGGTTCATTCTCCGACGGAACCGAGGATCGCCTCGCTCCAGCCGGCTGGACCAGCAGCAGTCGTGAGATATGCCGATGGCATTTCGCGCTGCAGCGCCTCCTGGCCAGGGTCGTCGTTTCGCACGATGACCGGGACGTCCGCTTCGTGGAGCAGCACGCGATGCTGCGCGCTGTCGGCGAGCGCCACGATCATCACGTCCTCGCTGCAGAGGCGATAGAGCGACAGGAGCAGCCGGATCGCATGGCCGGCCTCGGGCGCCTTGAACTCGACGATGTTCCAGCCG
>DATDHP010000325.1:0-5465 GCA_036521515.1 Vicinamibacterales bacterium | reverse complement strand
AACCTGAACACGAACCGAGAAGGGAGAACCGGGAAGCGTGAACTACTGGTTTCTCTTGGCGCGCGGGTGCGCCTTGCGGTAGACGTCGAGCAACTGGGTGACGTTCACGTGGGTGTAGCGCTGCGTCGTCGACAGCTGCACGTGCCCGAGCAGCTCCTGGATCGCGCGCAGATCGGCTCCGCGCTGCAGCAGGTGCGTGGCGAACGAGTGGCGTAGCGCGTGCGGGCTGATGCCGAGACGGGTGCTGCACTGCGACACGTAGCGCGCCACGAGGCGCTCCACGCTGCGGCCGGTCAGGCGCCCGCCGCGCGCGTTGAGGAACAGCGGATCGCCGGCATCGCCGGTTCTGACCATCAATACGCGGTCGCGCAACCACCTGCGGATGGCCGCGGCCGTCGTCGTGTTGAACGGTACCAGGCGTTCCTTCGCGCCTTTCCCGAGCACACGCACCATGCGTGCCCGCAGGTTGACGTCCTCGAGATCGAGGCCGACGAGCTCACTGAGACGCAGCCCCGACGCATAGAACAGCTCGAGGATCGCGCGGTCGCGGCGCCCGAGCGGGTCTCCGGCGTCGGGCGTGTCGAGCAGCTGCGACATCTCGTCGACCGAGAGATGCGCCGGCACTTTCTGCTCGCGCCGCGGCGAGACCGCGAGCGCCGCCGGGTCCGCAGCGATCACGCCTTCGCGGCGCAGGAACCTGGTGAAGCCGCGCAGCGCCGAGAGCTTCCGCGCCACCGACGCACGCGACTGACCGTTCTTGTGCAGGGCGGCCATGAAGCCGCGAATCGTTCCGAGGTCCAGGTCGGCAGGCGCCACGTCCCGCGTGGACTTGCCGAGGTGCCCGGCGGCAAAGCCGAGGAACTGCGACAGGTCGCTCTCGTAGGCCGCGGACGTGTGCGGCGACACGTTGCGATTGAGGCGGAGATGGTCGAGAAAGTCACGAAGGCACGCGGGGGCTGAAGCCCCCGCGCTACGAAGCCGGGACATGTAGGGCGGGGGCTTCAGCCCCCGCGGTCGTCGTCTCGCCCGCGATCCATGCGTCCAGATCAGCGAGCGCACGCTCCGACGTGGCGGTCTTGCGCTCGGCCTTGCCGAGGCGCCGGCCGCCTGTGCGTTCGGGCGGCGGCGCCATGATGCCGAACGTGATGTTGGTCGGCTGGTAGCTGCGCGGGTCGGCGTGCGACACGTAGTACGCCAGCGCGCCGATGGCGGTGGTGCGCGGCGGCACGCGCGGTTCCTCGCCGCGCAGGAGCGCCGCGGCGTTGCGGCCGGCGATGAGGCCCGATGCCGCCGATTCCACGTAGCCTTCGACGCCCGAGATCTGCCCGGCGAAAAACAGGTCGCGGCGCGACTTCGTCTGCCACGTCTCGCGCAGGACCGTCGGGCCGTTGATGTACGTGTTGCGGTGGACCATGCCGAACCGGACGAACTCCGCCTGCTCGAGCCCCGGGATCATGCGCAGCACACGCGCCTGCTCGCCCCATGTGATCTGCGTCTGGAAGCCGACCAGGCTGAAGTGATCGCCCGCGATGTTGTCCTGCCGCAGTTGCACGGCCGCGTACGGGGCGCGACCGGTGCGCGGATCCGCGAGGCCGACCGGTTTCATCGGCCCGAACCGCAGCGTGTCCGGCCCGCGGTGCGCCATCACCTCGATCGGCAGGCACCCCTCGAAGAACTGCTCCTTGTCGAAGTCGTGGACGGTGGCCGATTCGGCAGCCGTCAGCGCCGCGTGGAACCGCTCGTACTCTTCTTTCGTGAGCGGACAGTTCAGATAATCGCCCCCGCCAGCGTCCACGCCGCATGCCGGGCCCGCCGGATCCCGGACCCCGGATCCCTCCCGGCGCAGGCTTCTCCCCCAACGCGACGCGCGGAAGACCTTCGATATGTCGATCGATTCGGCCAGGACGATAGGGCTGATCGCGTCATAGAAGTAGAGGTGATCGCCACCGACGAGTCCGGCGATGTCCGCCGAGAGCGTGTCCGAGGTCAGCGGGCCGGTGGCGATGATCAGCGGGAACATGGCCGCGTCGCCCGGCACGCGCGGAACCTCCTCGCGAACGACGGTGACGAGCGGGTGCTCGTGGAGCGCGTTGGTGATCGCCTGCGAGAACGCCTGGCGATCGACGGCAAGCGCCGCGCCGGCGGGAACACGGGTCGCGTCCGCGGCGCGCATGACGAGCGAACCGAGCCGCCGCATCTCCTCTTTGAGCAGACCGACGGCGTTATCGAGCTTGTCGCCGCGAAACGAGTTGGAGCAGACCAGCTCCGCCAGGCGATCGGTCTTGTGAACCGCCGTCTGACGCACCGGCCGCATTTCGTGGATGACGGCGCGGACGCCGCGCGAGGCCGCCTGCCACGCGGCCTCCGAGCCGGCTAACCCGCCTCCAATGATGTGAATCATGGCAATGCCCAATGCCCAATGCTCAATGCCCAATGCTCAACGTCCAACGCGAACGCGTTTGTCATTGGTCATTGATAGTAGCGAAGCTCCGCCTCAAACCGACAAGTGGATCGGCGGATCTTCGCTACTAGGCGAACCATCAGAAACTTGCTTCATGTGTCACGATTCACGCCTTAGGAGGTGTCTAGGCATTGAGCATGACGGGATTCTACGCCCCGGCGGCTTTCCTCTTCGCCCCGCGGGCGGCCGGCCTCTTCGTCGCGCCGGCCGTCTTCGCCTTCGCACCTGCGCGGCCGCGGGCCGCCCCCCTCCGCGGCATCGGCACCGCATCCCGGCGCGCCGCGAGCAGTTCCTGCGCCTGATCCCACATCAGGGTTTCCGGGCTCATGCCTTTCGGGATGGAGGCGTTCGTGGTCCCGTCCGTCACGTAGGGCCCGTAACGCCCGGCCAGCACCTTCAGCGTCGATCCGTCCCGGGACAGCTCGCGCAGCGTCTTCTTCGCCGTGCCCTGCCGGCGGCGCGACTGCTTCGGCGCGCGCAGCAACGCGAGCGCCGCGTCGAAGGAGATGTTGAACACGTCTTCTTCGGAGTCGAGCGATCGGAACTCGTCCCCGTGCTTCACGTAGGGGCCGAACCGCCCGAAGTTCGTCACGATCGGCTCGTTGTCGTCCGGATGGAGGCCGACGACGCGCGGCAGCGACAGCAGCGTGAGCGCTTCCTCGAGCGTGACCGTCGCCTCGCTCATCCCTGCCTGGAGCGACGCGCGCTTCGGTTTCTCCGCCTTCTTGCCTTCCGGCGTCTCGCCCAGTTGCACGTAGGCGCCGTACCGGCCGTTCATGACGTAGACGTTCTTCCCGGTGGCCGGATCGACGCCAACCGTGCGCGGCCCTTCGGCCTTCGCGCGCACCAGCTCCAGCGCTCTTTCGACCGTCAGGTCCGCGGGCGCCAGGTCTTCGGGCAGTGATGCCGTCCGGCCCGGCCCCCCCTCGCCCAGCTGCACGAACGGCCCGAATCGCCCGACGCGAATGCGCACGCTCTCGCCGGACCCGGGATCGGTCCCGAGATCGAGGACCGGGTACTCGGCCTTGCTCTCGCCGTGCGCGACGGCCGGCAGCAGGCCGCGGTGTTTCTTGTCTCCGAAATAAAACTGTTTGAGGAACGCAATCCATTCGCGCTCGCCGCGCGAGATTTCGTCGAGATCCTCCTCCATCTCCGCGGTGAAGTCGGTCTCGACGAAGTCGCCGAAGTGCTCGCGCAGCAGCTTGGTCACGGCAAACGCCGTGAAGCTCGGGACGAGCGCCTTGCCCTGGCGGAACACGTACTTGCGCCGCACAATCGTCGCGATGGTCGGCGCGAACGTGGAAGGCCGGCCGATGCCGAGCCGCTCCAGCTCCTTGATGAGGGATGCTTCCGTGAAGCGCGCCGGCGGCGCTGTCTCATGGCGCCTGGCATCGGTGCCGAGCAGCGTGATCGCCGTGCTGCCATCCGTGTGAATGCGGTCCCCCACCGACGCCTGGGGAAGGATGGCCTCCTGCTCCTCGAGCTCCGCGACCGGATCGTCGCTGCCCTCGACATAGGCGCGCCGGAACCCCGCAAACTCGATCGCCTTGCCGCTGGCATTCATCACCGCGGTCTCGCCGTTCACGCCGCGCGCAGAGATCTCCATGGTGGTGCGCCGCACGCGGGCGTCCACCATCTGCGATGCCATGGTGCGCTTCCAGATCAGGTCGTAGATCTTGAACTCGTCCGCATCGAGCACACGTTCGAGCTGGCTGGGAGCCAGCCGGAAATCAGTGGGGCGTATCGCTTCGTGCGCTTCCTGCGCGTTCTTCACGCGCGTCTGATACCGGCGCGGCCCCTCGTAGTACTCGGCGCCGAACATTTCGCGGATGACGCGCGCCGATTCCTGGAGCGCCCTGTCGGACAACGTGGTGGAGTCCGTCCGGTGATACGTGATCAGCCCTTCCATCTGGCTGCCCTGCCCGGTCTCGAGCCCCTGGAACAGCCGCTGCGCCACCTGCATCGTGCGCTCGGTGGAGAACCCGAGCTTGCGGCTGGCTTCCTGCGTGAGCGTGGACGTCGTGAAGGGCGGCGCCGGCCGCTCGACTCCGGGTTTCTGCTCGACCGACGTGACGGTCCACGGAACGTTCGCGCGAATCGCTTCGACGAGCCGCGTCGTCGTGTCGCCGTCGAGCAGGCGCACGTTCGGGTTCTTCAGGGCGCCGGTGCCCGCGTCGAAGTCCTTGCCGCTCGCGATCCGCTTGTCATCGAGGCGCACGAGCGTCGCCACGAACTCGCGTCCCTCGCCCTTCAATGTCGCTTCAAGGTCCCAGTACTCAGCCGACCGGAACGCGCGGCGCTCTTCCTCGCGCTCGACGATCAGGCGCACCGCCACGCTCTGCACGCGGCCGGCGCTCAAACCGGTCTGCACCTTCTTCCAGAGCAGCGGCGACAGCGTGTAGCCATACAGCCGGTCGAGGATGCGGCGGCTCTCCTGCGCGCGAACGAGGTTTTCGTTCACGTCGCCAGGATTGCCCAGCGCGTCGTTCACCGCGTCCTCGGTGATCTCGTGGAAGACGATGCGGCGGACGGGGACCTTCGGCTTGAGCACCTCTTTCAGGTGCCAGCTGATCGACTCTCCCTCGCGGTCGGGGTCGGTCGCGAGCAGGATCTCGGAGGCCTCCTTGACCGCGGTCCTCAGGTGAGCGACCTGCTTCTTCTTCGGAGCAGGCACCACGTAGTAGGGCGTGAAGTCGCTTTCGACGTCGACGCCGAGACGGCCCCAGTCCTTCTCCTTGATCTCCTTCGGCACGTCAGCGGCCGATTCGGGCAGATCTCGAATGTGGCCGAAGCTCGCCTCGACGCGGTACCTGTTCCCGAGAAAGCGGCCGAGCGTCTTCGCCTTCGCAGGCGATTCGACGATTACCAGCGGTTTTGCAACAGCCATCGTTTATCTAGCCGTGCTTGCCTGGCCAAACATGTACGAACTGTCCAATGAGCCACGCAACCACGGCTCAGGCGCGGCCGCTTTCGCGGCCGCGCAATCTAGTAACGAAGCGAAGCT
>DATDHP010000324.1:0-1954 GCA_036521515.1 Vicinamibacterales bacterium | reverse complement strand
CCGCAGCAACGCGGTAACGCTCTACAGCGCGAACCACATCGGCGGCCCTGATGTGTCGAGCCAGGCACCATGCGCGTGCCAGGACGGAATCCTCACGAACCTCCATCCTCCACAGCAGGAGGTCGACGACCTCGGAGCGGCGGGCGGCAATCGCCGCTTCCAGCGGCGTGAGGTACCGCAGCCGGGCGGAGACGATGCCGGGAGGGACTGGATAGGCTTTCGTCGGATCGCTCCCCTCGTCGATGAGCCGAATCATGGTGGCGCGGTCGCGCATGGCGGCGGCCTCGGATACGTTGATCGGCCGGTCGCTCCAGAGCGGTCCCTGGTGCACCGCCGCGGCCACGAGCAGCACCAGCGACGCCAGCGCCAGCGCTCCCCCCGGGATGGCAATGGCCAGGAGAGGGGCGTCGGCCCAGGTCAATCGCCGAACCACCGGTCGTTCCAACGGCGGGAGCCGTTCACGGGCGGGGTCTGGAGCGCTTCGGTCCGGAGCTGCTCGATGAGCGCCACCCGTCGAGAATCGGCCGGCCAGCGCTCTTCACGGCGCAGGCGGAGTGGCAACTCCGCCCAGTCGTTGCGAACCCTCGAGATCTGCACGCGCAGGACGTGGTGCACGCCAATGCTGCGCACGGCCCACGCCGAGGCGAGCACGGTCAGCAGCATCGAGACGCAGACGACCGCGACGAAGGCGTTCGTTCGACGCGCCCACTGGAGGACCAGCCGCGCGGCAACATACGCCGCCACGGCGTAATAGACGCCGGCCACCGCCATGATCTCGTCCTTCGTGTAAGCGAAGGACAGCACCGCGCTGGCGACAAGTACTGCGGCGGCGACGAAGATCATCCGATCGGAGGCACCGCGCCTCGAGCGTCGCCACGAGAGCGCCAGCGTCCAGACAATCAGCACGGTCGTCGCCAGCGAGGACAGCACAGTCAGGTAGACACGCGCAGGCACGTCGCCGTCGCGCCACGCACGCACTGCCATGAACGTGCCGTCGCGCGGCTCGGCGAACAGAACGGACCCGAGCGACGCCGCGACGTTATAGCCGTAGAGCGCGTGAGGCGAGTCGCCAAACTGACGCTGCAAATCCGCTGGATCCAGTCGTTCCAGGAGGAATCCCGTGCTGCGTTCCCCGAGTGCCGGCATGCCGGTCGCCAGTTCGACACGCAGCAGGAAATAGCCGATGAGCAGCGCGGTCGCCACGGCCAGGCCACGCCCGGAGACGCCGCGCAACCCGACGATCCACGCGCTCGCCAGCACGACCCACACGAGGACGCCGGACTCCAGTGTCAGCAGGGCGCACACCAGGACCAGGCAGGCGGCCGCATCGACCCACCAGCCGGCGCGCGCGCGCGCCAGGTTCAGCGCCGCGAGGCAGAGTACTGCGATCTCGAGAAAGTGGTTGATCGGGAAGGCCTCGCGCACGAAGCCGATGAACGTGTGCAGGCCGGTGAGCACCATCAGGGCAAAAACAGCCGCCGCGAGGTCCTCCCGGCTCTCCACCCGCAGCGCGCCGACGAAGAGCAACACCAGCGCAAACAGCAGCACCACGTGAAATCCCCGGTAGGCGAGCTGATAGTGCCCACCCGCGGCGTCGAAGAGCGTCTTGATCTGCGCGATGCGGAGCGGACGCAGGTAGGCCGACGACCCGAGGGCTCCCTCGAACGACGCCGCGACCGACGGCGAGCCCTGCGCGTCCAGGATCTCGCTGAGCGAGTCGAACACCTGGATCGGCGCGCGCCAGAGATTGCACGCAATCGCTGCCGCCAGCAGGATGGCGAACGCAAACGCCATACGCGTGTTGCCCCGTCCGTCCACGGCTGCGGTCTGGTCGGACGCCGCCACGCGTACGCCGTTCACCGCGTCGTCGCGGCGGAGCGAACGCTCCCGCCAAAGCCGAGGGTGAGCACGTCGGTCGCCCGGACGTCGATCTCCACGAACGACGCGCCGCGAA
>DATDHP010000323.1:0-4554 GCA_036521515.1 Vicinamibacterales bacterium | reverse complement strand
GGCGCAGCGCCAAGGCGCAAGACTTCCTGAAGTCGGTCGGATTCCCGGATGTCAAGAACCTGAAGGGTGGAATCCTGGAGTGGATCGACAAGGTGGACCCGAGTCAGCCGAAGTACTAGACGGGAAGCCGGGATCCGTCGGTCATCGGGGACTCGCGAGCAGCTTGATGGCGATCGGATCCCGCGGATTCCGGGTCCCGGATTCCGTGTCCCGTCCCGGATCTCCGACCATTCTTGACGGAGATTGGCAGAAGCCGCTAAAATACGACTTTCAAGGTCGGATTTAGAGCGTAATGCTGAGATTGTCCAAGAAGGCGGACTACGCGCTGATGGCGATGAAGCACCTGGCCCAGAGGCGCGGGGGCGCATCGACCTGCGCGAGGGAGATCGCCGAACAGTACGACATTCCGCTCGAGCTGATGGCCAAGGTGCTCCAGCGGCTCGTGAGGACCGGCCTGCTGGTCTCCACGCAGGGGACACGCGGCGGCTACACTCTCAGCCGACCGTCCACGTTAATCAGCGTTGCGGACGTGATCCAGGCCATTGACGGCCCGCTCACGGTGACGGCCTGCTCGAGCGAGAACAACGACTGCGAGCAGTACGGCAAGTGCAGTATCCGGGATCCGCTCTGGCAGATCAGGGAACGAATTGTGGCGGCGCTCGGCACGGTGACGATCGCCGAGATGGCCAACGAAAGCGTGGCGACGGCCGCGGCCGTTGCGGTGGTAAGACGATGAAGCTCCCGATTTACATGGATTATCACGCCACGACGCCCGTCGATCCGCGGGTGCTCGACGCGATGGTGCCGTACTTCACGCACGACTTCGGCAACGCCGCGAGCCGCAACCATTCCTTCGGCTGGACGGCCGAGGAAGCGGTGGAGGCGGCGCGCAAGCAGGTGGCCGACCTGGTGGGCGCCAACCCGAAGGAAATCATCTTCACGAGCGGCGCGACCGAGTCGAACAACCTGGCGATCAAGGGCGTCGCGGAGATGTACCGCGAGAAGGGCAATCACATCATCACGTGCGTGACCGAGCACAAGGCGGTCATCGACACGTGCAAGAAGCTCGAGAAGCAGGGTGGGCGGGTGACGTATCTGCCCGTTCAGAAGGATGGGCGCATCAGCCTAGAGGACCTGCGTGCGGCGATCACCGACAAGACGATCCTGATCACCATCATGACCGCCAACAACGAGATTGGCGTGCTGCAGCCGATCCCGGAGATCGGCGCGATTGCGAAAGAGAAGGGCATCCTCTTCCACACCGATGCCGTGCAGGCCGCCGGCAAGGTGCCGTTCGACGCAACCGCGATGAAGGCCGACCTCGTGTCGATGAGCGCGCACAAGATGTACGGGCCGAAAGGGGTGGGCGCGCTCTATGTGCGGCGGCGCAACCCCCGCGTCCTGCTCGCGGAGCAGATCAGTGGCGGCGGCCACGAGCGCGGCATGCGATCGGGCACGCTCAACGTCCCGGGCATCGTCGGCCTGGGCAAGGCGGCGGCGATTGCGAAGGCGGAGATGGGCGTCGAGGGCGAGCGGCTGCGGAAGCTGCGCGAGCGCCTGAACGAGGGGCTGCACAGGAACCTCGACGAGATCTACATCAACGGCTCGATGGAGCACCGGCTGCCGCACAACCTGAACATCAGCTTCGCGTACGTCGAGGGCGAGTCGCTGCTGATGGGTATCAATGACGTGGCGGTGTCGTCCGGGTCGGCGTGCACGTCGGCCAGCCTCGAGCCGTCCTACGTGTTGAAGGCGCTCGGCGCGGGCGACGATCTGGCCCACTCGTCGATCCGCTTCGGCCTCGGCCGCTGGACGACGCAGGAAGAAGTCGACTACGTCGTCGAGAAGCTGACGAACGTGGTGAGACGGCTGCGCGAGATGTCGCCGTTGTACGAGATGGTGAAGGAAGGCGTGGACCTTTCGAAGATGCAGTGGGTCGCCCACTGAGGCCTCAGGGCTCAGCATCGTAGGGCCGGCCTCAGCCGGCCCGGAGAGCAAAAACAATGGCTTACTCGAACAAGGTGATTGACCACTACGAGAACCCGCGCAACGTCGGCTCGCTGCCGAAAGACGACGTCAACGTCGGCACGGGCCTCGTCGGCGCGCCGGAGTGCGGCGACGTGATGAAGCTGCAGGTGAAGGTCAACCCGGCGACGGGCGTCATCGACGACGCGAAGTTCAAGACGTTCGGGTGCGGCTCGGCGATTGCCAGCTCCAGCCTCGCGACCGAGTGGCTGAAGGGCAAGACCGTCGACCAGGCTCTGGCGATCAAGAACACTGACATCGTCAATGAACTGTCGCTGCCGCCGGTGAAGATCCACTGCTCCGTGCTCGCCGAGGACGCGATCAAGGCGGCGATTGCCGACTACAAGAAGAAGCAGGAGGAGGCCTCGGGCGTCAGCACGACGGGCGTTCACGCCCTGCCTTCGGCCTAGCATCTGAGCATCTTCAATCTGCAGTTCGATCATCGATTGATGCATCAATGATCCGTTGATCGAAGATCAAATTGCAGATTGCAGATTGCAGATAACGAGATGATTCAAATCTCCGAGACGGCGGCGCAGAAGATCAAGTCGCTGATGGCCAAGCAGGGGATCAGCGAGGGAGGTCTTCGTGTCGGCGTGAAGGGCGGCGGCTGCTCTGGCCTGAGCTACACGTTTGCGTGGGAGCGTGAGCCGAGGCTGGGCGACGAGGTCTTCGAGGGTCCGCAGGGCGCGAAGGTCTTCATCGACCGCAAGAGCTACCTGTTCCTGAAAGGGACTACGCTCGATTACGACACGGCGCTCCTGACGAAGGGTTTCGTGTTCCACAACCCGAACGCGAAGCAGACCTGCGGCTGTGGAAGCTCCTTCGGCGCATGACGAGCCGGCAGCTGGCAGCCGGCAGCAGCCGGCAGTCCAGACTAGCTGCCAGCTCCTGCCCGCTGCCCGCTGCCGGCTGCCTGCTACAGGCATCTGATGAGTCCCGAACCGATTCCCGTCCGCTCCGTGTCCACCCTCGAGTGCCGCAACTGCGGCGCCGGGGCGCCGGTAGACGAGCATTTCTGCCCGCAATGCAATCGCATCCTCGCGCTCGGGCGGTTCGGCGACTACTTCAGCTTTCTCGGTCTGCCGCGCAGGCTGGGCGTGGACCTGCAGGATCTGGAGCGGCGCTTCCGTGATCTGAGCCGCAAGTTTCACCCGGATTACTTCTATAACGCGTCTCCCGGCGAGCGTCTCGCCAGCCTCGAACGCTCTTCGTACCTGAACGACGCGTATCGCACGCTCAGGAACCCGGTTGCGAGGATCGAGCATCTGCTGGCCATCGAGGGCCTGCCCCCGGCCAGATCCGCAGACGGCACGGCGAAAGTGCCGCCGTCGCTGCTCGAGGAAGTGTTCGCCCTCAACGAGGAGCTCGACGAGATTCGCGAGCTGCGCGAGTCCGGCGGCGACGCCGAGCCGTTGCGCGGGCGGCTGCGGGCGGCGCGGAAGCCGATCGAGCGCCGTCGCGAGCAGCACGAGCGGCAGATGCAGGAGCTGAGCGTGCGCTGGGATGCGCAGGAAGACGCGCCCGCGGCCGAGAAGCGGGCAACGTTGGACGCCTTGCGGGAACGGCTGCTGGAACGGAATTACATCAACAATCTGCTGACCACCATTGAACGAGAGGTGGCCCTGGTGGACTCCGGTCTCCGGTCTTCGGTCTCCGGTCATGGAGACGCACCGGAGACCGAGGACCGCAGACCCTAGACCTCGCCATGGGTAAAGTCGTCGGCATCGATCTCGGCACCACGAACAGCCTGGTCGCGCACGTGCGCGACGGCGTGCCGGAGGTGATCCGCGACGCCTCGGGCGACGCGCTTGTTCCGTCTGTCGTCTCGATCGACGAGGACGGCACGATCTTCGTCGGCCGCGAGGCGCAGCGGCGGCTGCTGACCGCGCCGTCGCGGACCGTCTACTCGGTGAAGCGCTTCATGGGGCGCGGCGTCGAAGATGTCGCGGGCGACGCCGCACTGCTGCCGTTCGGCGTCGGCGGAGAACCTGGCGGTGTCGTGCGGATCGTGGTCGGCGGGCGGGAGTTCACGCCCCCAGAGATATCCGCGTTCGTGCTGCGCGAGCTGAAGCACCGCGCCGAGGAGCACTTCCGCGAGCTGGGCGAGTTCGACTTCGAGGTCGATCGCGCCGTCATCACGGTCCCCGCCTATTTCAATGACGCGCAGCGCACGGCGACGCGCGACGCCGGGCGCCTCGCCGGGCTCGAGGTGCTGCGCATCATCAACGAACCGACGGCTGCGTCGCTGGCCTACGGCCTCGACAAGCGCAACCGCGGCACCATCGCCGTGTACGACCTCGGCGGCGGCACGTTCGACATCTCGATCCTCAAGGTCGAAGATGGCGTGTTTCAGGTCCTCGCCACCAACGGAGACACCCACCTCGGCGGCGACGACATCGACCGTGTGTTGATGGATGAAGTAATCGCGGAGATCACCGCCTGGCGGCCGACGGGCCCCGCGGGGGCTGAAGCCCCCGCGCTACGTACACCAAATCCGACCGGTAGCGCGGGGGCGTTAGCCCCCCC